>JAICUE010000001.1 GCA_025936015.1 Gemmatimonadaceae bacterium | reverse complement strand
ACGCACGCGGGCCGGCGTCGGGCGCGAGGTCGAGGCGCACCGTCGCCAGTCCGTGATCGTCGCCGGCGATGAGGCGAAGTGTGACGCTCGCTTCGGTCGCGACGAGAGTGTCAGCGGAGGGCAGCACGATGGCGATCGTCGGCGCCGAGTCTGCGACGACCGAGACGTCGAGCGACGGCGGAGTGTCGAGGGTGTCGCCTGACGACGCGATGGCGCGCCAATCCCAGCGTGCATCGCGGTTGGCGATGAATCGGCCGGAAGCGCGCTGTGCCTTCACTTCGAGCGCGATGGAATCGCCCGGCGAGACGAGCCGTGCCTCGCGCAGCTCGACCGTCGCTTCCGCGCTGACGGCGATACGCGCGCCGCGCGGAACGCGCATTGGAACGCCCGGCGCAACATGCTCGACGTGGCCGCCGAGATAACCGGGCGCGGTCACGGTGATCGCCGCCGCGCCGAGGTAGGCGCGGTCTACGGCCCTCACGCGTGACTCGAGGGACGAACTGCGCCCGTCGCTCACGACGAGCGCCGCGTCACCATTCACCGGCCCGATTCGAACGGCCGCGCGGCCGTTTCCATCGAGAGCGACCGTCCGCTCGCGCCAGGCCGTTCCCGTCTGCCGCTCGCGCAGGGTGACTTGTCGCCGGCCGGCCGCGACGACGGTCGCATTGAAGCTCGTGCCGCGCCTGACGGCTGCCGGTGCGCCGGCGAGCGAGAGTGCAGGAAGCAGGTCGCCGCGCCACGCTCCGATCGGCCGCAGCACCGCGCCGATCCCGTCGCGGCGGGACGGCGCCGCGGCGGCGAGTGCGACCGCCGCGAGGAAAAGCGCGACGATGGGGCGAACGATGCGACGCGCGCTGTAGCCGCCCGCAACTGACGAAAGCGGTGACTGCCTGACGGCCGGCGATGTCGCCAGCCTCGCGTCGAGCGCGGCGATGCCGGCAGCTGCGAGCTCCCCGCGACGGCCGAGCTGCATCGCCGCAACGAGCGACCCGCTGCGGAGCGCGCGCGCCCGCTCGACGCGGGTCGCCACGCGCTCGAGCTGCACCTGCTCGCGCGTCGCGCGGAGGCCGCGCACGAGCAGCACGACCGCGCCAGCGAGCAGCGCGAGGGCGATCGCCAGCGGGAGCCAGCGCGGCGCGCTGATCCAGCGGCCGCCGCCGAGCGCCAGCGCCGCGACGGCGAGCCCGCCGAGCACGAACGCCGCGCACCACGCAGCGGCCACGCTCGCGCCGGTACGCAGCTCGTGCGCCCGCTCGGCGGCGACGATGCGCTCCGCCGTCACCGCACCCTCACCGCTCGGCCACCGGCTTCGTGCCGTTCGCGCTGCTGGTCACCGCGTAGACGAAAAGGTTCACGCCCATCCGCAGCGCCGCCTCGTGGAGCGCCGGGGGATCGCCGTACGTCGCCGGATCCTCCCAGCCGTTTCCCAGGTCGCTCTCGTAGCTGTAGTACAGCACCAGCCGGTCGCCGACGAAGATCCCCAACCCACGCGCCGGCTTTCCATCATGCTCGTGGATCTTCGGGATGCCGTTAGGCATGTCGTAGACGATGTGATAGATCGGATGCGAGAGCGGCACGTCCACGAGCTGGCGGTCCGGAAAGATCTTCTTCACCGCCTCGCGGAAGCTCGCATCGAGCCCGTAGTTGTCGTCCACATGGAGGAAGCCGCCACCGAGCAGGTACTCGCGCATCCGGGCGGCCTCCTCGTCGGAGAAGCGGATCGTGCCGTGTCCGGTGGCGTGGATGAACGGGAAATCGGCGAGCCGCGCGTCGAGCGGGGTCACGCGTGCCTCTTCCTTCGCGACGTGGAGCGTCGTTCGGTCGGCGATCGCCGCGAGCAGGTTCGGCAGGCTCGATGGGTTTGCATACCAGTCGCCGCCACCATCGTACTGCAGCCGGGCGATCGTCAGCTCCGGTCGCGCGATACCGCTCGCCCGGTGCGCCGGCACCGGCGCGACCGCCGACAGCGCGCACCACGTCAGGCCTAACGCTATCGCGCGGCGGATCACGGCTCGTGCGCGAGCCGGTACGCGACGTTGCGCGGCGCGCCGAGCTCCTCCGTCAATGCGCTGACGACGTCGCGCGCCGATGCGCCGGTCGCACGCAGCGCGCGCGCGCGCTCGCGGAGTGCGTCCTCGCTCGGCGCCTCGTACGCCGTGCCCTCGATCACGATCACGATCTCTCCACGGGCCGATGCATCCGCGTAGTACCGCGCGAGCTCCTCCACCGTTCCCCGGCGGACTTCCTCGAACTGCTTGGTCAGCTCGCGGGCGACGGCCGCGCGCCGAGCGCCGAGTCCGCCGTCGCGCAAGTCGGCGAGCGTGTCGGCGAGACGATTCGGAGATTCGTAGACGACCGCGGCGTGGCCAAGTCCGCGAATCGTCAGGATCGCCTGCTCGCGCTCCCTGCCCTTCCGTTCGAGAAAGCCGAAGAAGGTGAAGCGATGCGCCGGGAGACCGGCCGCGACGAGCGCCGCCAGCACCGCCGACGCCCCGGGGATCGGGATGACGCGAACCCCCGCCGCGATCGCGGCAGCGACGAGACGCGCGCCGGGATCCGAGACGAGCGGCGTTCCGGCGTCGGTGATGATCGCCATCGACTCGCCCTGCTCCATCCGCGCGACGAGGGCGGGCGTCGTCTTCGCTTCGTTGTGCTCGTGATGCGCAACGAGGGGCGTCGTGATCTCGAAGTGCTCGAGGAGCTTGCGCGAGTGCCGCGTGTCCTCGGCCAGCACCACCGAAACCGTGCGCAGCGTGTCGAGCCCGCGCAGCGTCATGTCGGCGAGATTTCCGATCGGCGTGCTCACGACGTAGAGCGCGCCACGCTCGCCGCCCGAGTCGGTCACATCTGCCAGGGGAGGCGCTCGAACAGCCCGGCGCTCTGGAACATGTGCCGGCGCTCGTGGGTGAGCTTGTGCAGGATCGCTTCCGGCCCGCCGTCGGTGTCGGCGGCGGCCCAGAGGACTTCGGTGATCCACGCGGCGACCGCGTCGGTGAGCTCGTCGACGCCGGCGACCGGGTCGTGGACCAGCCGATCCATCGCGGTGAAGGAGTGCAGCGGCGCGTGCGTCGATGCGAGCGATTGGCGCGCGAGCTCGGCGATGACCGGCGCACTGTCCTTCCCCTGTCCGATGAGCTCGCGCACGAGACCGTTGACCAGCTCGCGGTAGGCGTGGATGAGCGCCGGCGGTGCCTGGCTCGGCACCGGCGGCGGAACGGGAAAGCGCCTGACGCCCATGCGCGACGCGCGGCCATCGGGGCGAAAGATCGCCTCGATCTTCTCATCGAGCTCACCGAAGTGAACGCTCGAGAGGAAGGCGCGCTCGACCATTCCGTCGCGGACGATCAGGTAGTTGATGTTACCGTCGAGGGTGACTTCGAGGGTCCCGTCGAAGGTGGTCGCCAGCAGGTAGGGAAAGAGCGCGTGCGGGTCGAGCGGGTTGAGCTCGTCGGGCCACGGTTCCTCGCCGACGACGTGCGCGTAGTGCATGCACGCGAGCTGCTCGTCGTCGGCTTCGTGGAAGCAGATCTCCCCGTACTCCGGCTCGGGGGGCACCTTGTCGAGCGCGTCGGCGATGGGGACGACCGTGGCCCCCGCGGGGCTCAGCGTCGTCGCGTTGACGAGCTCTCCTTCCTGGAGGTACAGGAGCACCAGCTCCTCGGGCAGCCAGATCGCGACGTAGCCATACACGCGCGCTGCCCGTTCGCGCTTGGCGTCGGTGAGCAGGTTGCGGAGATGTACGTAAGCGAGCTTGGTCCGCGGCAGGAGGATGCGCTCGTGCGGGAACCGCAGACCGGCGAGGGCTTGAGGCATTCGGTTGGGCAGGGTGCAACGAAAAGGCCCGGAGCTCGCACGCTGCTCCGGGCCTTGCAAAATGTGACCGATCACGAGCTATCGCAATAGTTTGCGCCCCTCGCGACCCGTCAAATGTTTGTCGCGATCAGGCGGCGTGCTGCTTGAACTTCGCCTCGATGCTCGCCTTCGGATGCGCGCCGATGATCTGGTCGACCACCTTGCCGTCCTTGAAGAACAGCAGCATCGGGATCGAGCGAACGTTGAAGCGCGCGGCCGACTTGCTGTTCGCGTCGACGTCCAGCTTCGCGACCTTCACCTTTCCCGAGTACTCCTGCGCGAGCTGATCGAGCGAGGGAGCGATCTGGCGGCACGGCCCGCACCAGGTCGCCCAGAAATCCACCACGACGAGCCCGTCCTGCTTCTCGACTTCGGTCTCGAAGTTCGCGTCGGTCACCTGCGTCGCTTGCGACATCGTTCGTGTTTCCTCCGCTCGCCCGCAGCGAGCCGATTATGTTGTCAGCGCCCCAACAGCCTGCATCGGAGCGAAGCTCATGCCGAATACGCCACCCGTCGTCGCGCCCGCTCGCGGAACGCGCATCGCCCACATCGGGATCGCCGTCGAATCGCTCGACTCGCTGCGTTCCTTCTATCGCGATGTCCTCGGCCTACCCGAGGTCCCGCTCGACGACTCCGACGGAGCGAGCATTGCCGGATTCGCCGCCGGTGAATCGCTGGTCGAGCTGCTCGAGGCAGAACGACCGGACTCGCCGATCGGGAAGTTCGTCGCGAAGCGCGGACCGGGAATCCACCACGTCTGTTTCGCCGTGGACGACCTCGATGCCGCACTCGAGCGCTGCCGCCGCGCCGGGATTCGTCTCATCGACGAAAAGCCACGTCTTGGCGCCGAAGGGAAACGTATCGCATTCCTCCACCCGGCCGCCACCGGCGGTGTCCTTGTGGAGCTGTCTGACCACTAATGCGAAGAGGGGCGCGGCGGTTCCGTTCCGCGCCGGCTTTTTTCAGCGCGGTGGGCGGGGGATCGGGCTCGAGCTCGTGACGCCGCCGGCGCAGAGATCGGTGAGCGGCTCGAGGGCAACCTGCTCGACGTAATAACGCTGTGCGGGGCCGGCGACCGTCGTCATCGTCGTCGTGCGAACCAGTCCGCCGCGGTTCAGGTCGACGGTGAAGGTGCGGCGTCCTTCCTCCCCGGGGCCTTCGCTCCGGACGCGATAGCTGTCATGATTCAGGTAGCACATCATGATCAGCTCGCGCTTCTCGATCTGCGACTTGTCGACGACGTCGCGCGCCGGACCCTTGTCGGTACCCCACGCCGTCGCCAGCGACTGGAGGTTCTGCGCCTTCGCCGCGGCGAGAAAATTCTTCACCGCCAGCTGCGGGGTGGCGGCGCCCGGCTGGTCGAGGCCGCCGCGCGGAGCGTTATGACAGGACACTACGGCGAGCGCGGCGACGATGAGAGCGGCAGAACGATGCACGACGATCTCCGACTGTAGAGGAGTATGAGCTTGCCAACACCTGACGACGACGCATCAGCCATGGCCGCAACCCGTCCGAACTCATCCGCTGCGGCGCGGCAGCGACTGTACATCAACATTGATCATGTCGCGACGATCCGCCAAGCCCGCCGCACCGACGAGCCCGACCCGCTCGAGGCGGCGCTCGTCTGCGAACGCGCCGGCGCCGACGGCATCACCGCGCACCTCCGCGAAGACCGCCGCCATATCCAGGACGACGACGTCGAACGCATCGCGGGCGCGGTGACCACGCTGCTGAATCTCGAGATGGGATGCACCGACGAGATGGTCGCGACCGCGCTCCGGCTCAAGCCGTATCAGGTGACGCTCGTCCCCGAGCGCCGTGAGGAAGTGACCACCGAAGGAGGACTCGACGTCGTCCGGGAAGCGAAGCGCCTCGCGCCGGCACTCGCGAAGATGCGCGACGCCGGGATCAGGACCTCGCTCTTCATTGCGCCCGACGATGCCGCCGTCAGGCAGTCGCGCGAGCTCGGCGTCGACGCGATCGAGCTGCACACCGGTGCTTACTCGCACGCCCCGAAATCCCCGGCAACGCTCGCTGCGCTCCGAACCGCTTCGACGCTCGGCGCATCGCTCGGTCTCGCGGTCCACGCTGGCCACGGGCTGACGATCCGCAACGTCGCGCCAGTCGCGGCGATTCCCGAGATCGAGGAGCTGAACATCGGACACTCCATCATCAGTCGCGCGGTGTTCGTCGGCCTCGACGCAGCGGTGCGCGAGATGCGAGCAGCCATGGACGCCGCGCGAGCGAGTCGTTGAACGCTCCCGATTCGACACTCGACAGCGGCAACGCACGCACCTAATTTCCCGCGCAATGACCAGCCCGAATCCGACCGGCGTCGTCGAGCTCTTCGTGCTCCAGGCGAGCGACTACATCGAGCAGCTCGATGGAGTACTCAATGCCGCGGGCAACAGCGGCGCCGACGGTGAAGCGCTCGCCCGCGGCGCGCGGATGCTGCGCGGCAGCGCGACGATGACGAAGCTCCCCGGTGTCGCCGAAGTCGCGGCCGGGATCGAGCGAGTGGGACGCGCGCTCCGCGAGGGGACGCTGCTCTGGGAGCCGGGTCTGCGATCCGCGCTCACCTCCGCGGTCGACGATCTCAAGGTGCTCGTGCACGGCGTCCGCGCGTGGGGGCCGAGTGAAGATCAGCGCGCGCAGGCGCGCAGCTCCGAGCTCGCGCGCTACGCGCCGCAGCTCGCGCGGAGCAACACTCCGTCGGCGGCGGCCGGTGGGAGCGCGTTCCTCGCGAACGAAGCGGCCGAGATCGCCGTCTCCCTCGACCAGTTTCTCGCGCATCCCGGCGACTCGGCGCTGCTCGGCGGCCTGCTCGCGCGAGTGCGCGGCCTGCGCGGTGTCGCGGCGACGCGCGACCTGCCGCCGCTCGCCGACGTCGTCGACGCGCTCGACCGCGCGGGCAAGCCGCTCGAGCTGACGTCGAATCCGGTGCCGACGCCGCAGCAGCTCGCGCTCTTCCAGGCGGCGAGCACCCTGCTGCGCCGGGCGGCGATCGAGCTGCGGAGCATTGGCCGTCCCGACCCCGCGTCCCCCGAGGTGCAGCGCTTCACCGCGGCCGCGGCCGCCCTCGACGAGGCGACCGCCGAGAGCGCGCCGATCGTCCCGATCGCCGACCTCTTCTACGCGGACAACGGCCCGCACCTCGTCGACACGGCGCCGAATCCGCCGACGACGCCGAGCCAGCGCTTCCGGCTCGAGGCGGTGAGCCAGGCCGAGCACCTGCTGCGGCTGGTGAGCGAAGCGCAGGTCGCGGCGGACATCGCCGGGCGCGACCGGCTGTCGCGCGAGCTGCGCGGCGCCCTCCGCGCGTTAGGCGCGGCCGCCGACAGCTTCGGCGAGCGCGACGTCTCGGCCTGGATCGCCCGGATGGCGCCGGCGGTCGCCGCGCTCGAGCCCAGCGCGTTAGGCGCGATGCGCCAGGTGTCGGCGTTGCTGGCCGATCCCAATTCGCGGAGCGACCAGCTCGCCCAGCAGCTGGCCGGCCTCCGCGGCGCGCCGTCGAGCGTGGCGGCGCCGGCGCCGGCAATGGCGCCCCACGCCGCGCCGGCGCCGAGCCCGATGCTGCCTAACGTCCGGCGATCGACCCGGACCCCGACCGGGCGCGACCTCGCCGCCCTGCTCGACACCGGGATCAGCGCGTTAGGCGCGCGGCTCACCCAGCGCCCATTGAGCGCGGCGGTGCCGATCGTCGACGAGCAGCTCGTCCCGATCGAGAGCCTGCTGTTCCGCGGGCGCGCCGCGCTCGACCGCGCCCGCGCCCTCGGCAGCCAAGTGCGCGGCGCGGCGCGCACGCCGTCGCCCGACGAGCTGTCGGAGATCTACGACCTGCTCGAGCTGGCCGCGACCGAGTGAGCCTCAACCCGTTTCACACATGAAGCTCGGTTGGCGGGGCGCGATCGGGATCGCGCTCAGCATCGCCCTGCTCGTCTACGCCCTGCACGACGTCAACTTCCGCGTCGTCGCCGGGACGCTCGAGCAGTCGAACATCCTGCTCTTCGCGCTGTCGACGATCGCCGCGACGGCGATCTTCCCGCTGCGGGCGATTCGCTGGCGCGTCATCCTCGACCCGATCGCGCCGAAGCTGCCGTTAGGCGAGCTCTGGCGGGCGACGGCGATCGGGATGATGATCGGCAACATCGTCCCGGCCCGCGCCGGTGAGCTGGCGCGCGCGTATGCGCTCAGCTCCGAGGAGCCCAAGGTCGGTTTCGCCGCGGCCTTTGCGTCGATCGCGGTCGACCGCGTCTTCGACGCGGTGGTCATCCTCGTGATGCTGTTCCTCGCGATGCTCGACCCGGCCTTTCCCACTGGCACGCGCATCGCGAGCCAGCCGGTCGCGAACTGGGCGGGGGGCGGAATCATCGCCGTCCTCGCGCTGCTCGCCGTGCTGTACGCCCTCGTGCTCTTTCCCGCGCGCGTGTTCACCCTGTACGAAGTCGTCGTCAGGCGGCTCGCCCCGAAGCTCGAAGCGCGCGGACGCGACGCGTTGCTTGCCTTCGCCAGCGGCTTGAGCGTCCTCCGTGCACCGCGCCGGTTCGTCGCGGTGCTCTTCTGGACCGTCCTGCACTGGCTCTGCAACGCCTTCGCCTTCTGGCTCGGCTTCAAGGCGGTGGGCATCGTCGTCCCATTCTCCGCCGCGTTCTTCGTGCAGGGGATCATCGCGATCGGCGTCGCGATCCCATCGGCCCCGGGGTTCTTCGGCGTCTTCGAGGCGATCGCCAAGGAAAGCCTCGCTGTGTACGGTGTCGGGCCCGACCTCGCGGTGGCCTGGGCGATCGGCTTCCACATCCTCAGCTTCATCCCGATCACGCTGATCGGCGCGGTCTACTTCGCCCAGCTCGGCCTCAAGATGGGCGACCTCGGCGCCGCGGCGGAGCGTTAGGCAGCGATGCCGGCGGCTCGCGTCGCGGCGTTCGCGAAGATCAACCTCGCGCTCCGCATCCTCGCGCGCGAAGCGTCGGGCTTCCACGACATCGAGACGCTGTTCTGCCGGATCGCGCTCGCCGACGATGTCGTGGTTCGCGTCGGCGATTCCGCCGATCGGTCGCTCACCATCACCGGTGACGCGCTGCCGGACGCGGGGCTCGGCGCGCCGGAGCAGAATCTCGCCTGGCGGGCGGCCGACGCCTATGCGGCGCACGACAACTGGCCGCGCGGCTTCGCGATCGAGATCGAGAAGCGGATCCCGGTCGGCGGCGGGCTCGGTGGCGGGAGTGCGGATGCGGGCGCGGTGCTGCGTGCGCTCAACGCGCTCAATCCGCGACCGCTCCCGGCGGCCGACCTGCTCGCGATCGCCGGAACGTTAGGCGCGGACGTCCCGTTCCTCGCCAGCGAAGCGCCGCTCGCGCTGGCGTGGGGACGCGGCGACCGGATGCTCGCGCTTCCCGCGCTCCCGGTTCGCGACGTCGCACTGGTGCTTCCCGCGCAGCCGGTGAACACCGCCGAAGCGTACAGCTGGCTTGCCGCCTCGCGCTCGGCGCTGACCGACCAGCCGCACGCTGCGGCCCTGCATCCCCTCGCCGCCGTGACGACCTGGGAGGGTGTCGCGCGGCTCTCGATGAACGATTTCGAGCCGGTGGTGTTCGACCAGCGCCCCGAGCTCGCGGCGATATACGAGCGGCTCGGATCGGTCGAAGGGGTCGCGGTCGCGCGGATGAGCGGCTCGGGTTCGACCCTGTTCGCCCTGTTCGAGGACGAGCTGCAGCTGCGCGCCGTGGCGCAGGCGACCGGCTGCCGAGCGCTCGCGACGACGACGCTCGAGGAAGTTCCGCTGGTCGGGGTCGATCCCGGCTGAGCCGCACCGAGGCGGTTTCGTTGCTCTTCGAGCCGGCCGCGACTATGATGTGAGCGTCCGCTGCTGCCCCTTCGTCCAATGGCAGGACAACGGCCTTTGGAGCCGTGAATCATGGTTCGAATCCATGAGGGGCAACCTTGAATGAATGGTCAGGAGCAGGTGAACGAGGGGGAGTGTCGCTCGGCGCGACGCTCCCCTTCACTGCCATCCGTCGGTTACATTGCGCGGTTCAATGATCAGTGGCAGCGCCGAGTTGTTGACTCGACCGCCTCGGTCATCTAACTTTTGAGGCTGCATGGACGGCCTGGCGATACAAGGACGCGGGTTCAAGCTGCTCTCCGGAGGCGCCAACCGTGCCCTCGCTGAAGAGATCGCCCGCAATTTGAACCTCGAGCTCTGCAAGGTCACGACGTCGCGATTCGCCGACGGCGAGATCTTCGTCCGGATCGACGAGAACATTCGCGGGCACGACGTCTTCATCGTGCAGCCGACCAATCCACCGGCGGAGAACGTTCTCGAGCTGCTCTTGCTCATCGACGCTGCACGGCGGGCATCGGCGGCACGAGTGACCTGCGTGATGCCGTACTACGGCTACTCGCGACAGGACAGAAAGGATCAGCCGCGCGTCGCGATCGGCGCGAAGCTGATGGCAAACCTGATTCAGACGGCGGGTGCCGATCGGGTGCTGGGAATCGACTTCCACCAGCACCAGCTGCAGGGGTTCTTCGATGTTCCGGTGGACCACCTGTACGCGATGCCGGTGTTCGTCTCGCACTATCGCAGGAAGCAGTTGAAGGATCTGGTGGTGGTCGCACCGGATGCCGGCTCGGCGAAGATGGCGCGCGGGTTCGCGAAGCGGTTGAACGCGACCTTCGCCATCATCGACAAGCGGCGGCCGGCGGCGAACGTGGCGGAGGTGGTGAACGTCGTCGGTGAAGTCGCCGATCGCGACGTGCTCATTCCCGACGACATGATCGACACCGCCGGAACGGTTGCCGAAGCATCCCGCGCTTTGAAGGCGCTCGGTGCACGAGATATCTACGTTTGCGCGACGCATGCGCTGCTCTCCGGCCCGGCCATAGAGCGGCTCAAGGCGGCGCCGATCGCGGAGGTGGCGGTCACCGACACCATCGCGATCACCCCGGATCGTCGCTTCGACCGGTTGAAGGTCCTGTCCGTCGGAGAGCTGTTGTCGAAGGCGATCCGCTACACCCACAGCGAGCAGTCCGTCAGCTCGCTGTTCGACTGAGATCAGCCGGCGCGACCGCGCTCGACGATCGGGTCGATTCGTTCGTTTTACTGGAGAGTTTGATCATGGCCAACGCCTCACTTACTGCCACTGCGCGCGCCACGTCGGGCAAGGGCGCCGCACGTTCCCTCCGTCGTGAGGGCAGCGTGCCTGCCGTCATCTACGGCCACTCGCGCGAAGCGCAGTCGCTCACCGTTCCGAGCCGCGACCTCGAGAAGCTCCTCGGCACCATCGCCGCCGGCAGCACCGTGGTCGAGCTCACGATCGATGGCAAGCCGTCGCGGACGCTGATCCGCGAGATCCAGCGCCATCCGTTCAAGCGCAACGTGCTTCACGTGGACTTCCTCGAGCTGGTCGCCGGTGAGAAGATCACCGTCTCCATCCCGCTGGTCCTGCACGGCGTTCCCGAGGGCGTGCGGCTTGGCGGTGGCATCCTCGAGCAGATGCTCCGCGAAGTCGAAGTCGAAGTGGATCCGGCGAGCATCCCGAACCACATCGACGTCGACGTCTCGCACCTGATCGTCGGCCACTCGGTGCACGTTCGCGACCTGAACATTCCGGCTGGCGTCACGGTCCTCGCCGATGAGGACGCGCCGGTCGCGCTCGTCCAGATCTCGCGCGCCGCGATCGAGGCCGAGCCGGCCGCGGCGGAAGAGGGCGCAACTCCGGCCGAGCCCGAGCTCATTCGCCAGAAGAAGGACGAAGAGGGCGACGAAGACGCGAAGTAGCTCACGCTGGACGCGCGCCCTGGCTGCACTGCAGGCGCGCGTCCATGCGCTGCTGCATCCGTCCTCCAACATCGCGAACGAACCCGGCGCCGACGAGACCACGGTGAAGGTCATCCTTGGCCTCGGCAATCCGGGGCGCGAGTACGAGCACACTCGACACAACGTCGGCTGGATGGTCCTCGACCACCTGGCCGACGTCTGGCATTTCTCCAGCTGGCGAAAGGATGGCGAGGCGCTGACCTCGAGCGGAACGGTGAACGGCGCGGCGACCCGTCTCGTCAAGCCGCTGACCTACATGAACCTCAGCGGGCAGGTGCTCAAGCCGTGGCTGCGGCGGCCATTCTGGGCAGCGGCCAAGGACCTGCTCGTGGTCGTCGACGAGGTCGCCCTGCCGTTAGGCAGCATCCGCGTGCGGGCGAACGGAAGCGCCGGCGGTCACAACGGCCTGAAGAGCATCGAGCACCACCTCGAGTCGCGCGACTATCCCCGCCTGCGGATCGGGATCAAGCCGCTCGAGGAGCAGCGCACGATCGGCGACCTCTCGGATTTCGTCCTCGGCGCTTTCGGCAAGACCGAGCAGCAGGTGATCGACGAATTGATGCCGACCATCCGCGCCGCCGTCGAGACGTTCATCGCCGACGGGGCGACGGCCGCAATGAACAAGTACAACGGGGCGCCGGGAGCCAGGGGCCAGTAGAAAGGCGCCGCTGACCGGCAACGGGGTGCCTGACGACTGGCAAACGGTGCGTCGCACCCATGCAGGCTCAAACGTTCACATCAGAAGGAAATGCTCAAGCTCGGAATCGTCGGCCTGCCTAACGTCGGCAAATCAACGCTCTTCAACGCCCTCACCGCCGCCGGCGCCGAGGCGGCGAACTATCCGTTCTGCACCGTCGAGCCCAACGTCGGGATGGTCGAGGTGCCCGACCCGCGGCTGCCGAAGCTGGCCGACGTCGTCCAGCCGAAGCGGACGGTGCCCGCCGTCGTCCAGTTCGTCGACATCGCCGGCCTCGTGAAGGGGGCGGCCGAGGGCGAGGGGCTCGGCAACAAGTTCCTTGCGAACATCCGCGAGACCGACGCGATCGTCCACGTGGTCCGCTGCTTCGACGACCCCGACGTCACCCACGTCATGGGCGGGGTCGATCCGGCGCGCGACCGCGAGGTGATCGAGTTCGAGCTCGCCCTCTCCGACCTCGCCGTCGTCGAGAAGCGCCTCGACAAGACGCGGCGCACCGCGAAGACCGGCGACAAGGAAGCGTTAGGCGAGCTGCCGGTGCTCGAGAAGGCGCACAAGCAGCTGTCCGAGGGCAAGGGTCTCTGGTCGCTCGAGTTGAGCACCGACGAGCGCGCCCAGCTCCAGCCGCTCGCCCTGCTCACGGTGAAGCCGGTGCTCTACGCCGCGAACGTCACCGACGCCGAGCTCTCCGGGACCGAAGGGAAGTACCTGCAGGCGCTGCGCGCCGCGGTCGCCGCCGGCGGCGAGGACGCCGAAGTCGTCCCGTTCTCGGCGAAGATCGAAGCCGAGCTCGCCGAGCTCCCGACGGCGGACCGCGCCGAGTTCCTCCAGTCGTTAGGCATCGAGTCGGCGGGGCTCGACCGGCTCATCTTCGCCAGCTACCACCTGCTCGGGCTGCAGACCTACTTCACCGCCGGCGAGCAGGAGGTCCGCGCCTGGACGATCCATCGCGGCGACACCGCGCCGAAGGCCGCCGCGGTGATCCACACCGATTTCGAGCGTGGGTTCATTCGCGCCGAGACCGTGGGGTATTCCGACTTCGTCGGCAACGGCGGATGGAAGGGCGCGAAGGACAAGGGCGTCGTGCGGAGCGAGGGAAAGGAATACGTGGTGAAGGACGGCGACGTGATGCTGTTCCGGTTCAACGTCTAGGAACTCAGTCGCCTCACGACGTCCCGATAGGCTCTCACTGCTACCTGCTGGAGTGTTCCAACCAGGCGAGCGCTGTGCGCTCGTTGCGGTCGATGTGGACGAGGAGCCCTTCCGCGCCGGCCCAGACGGCGGCAACGCGGGTCAACGCATAAGCCGCGTCGCTCTGCACCAGGATCGCGAGGCGACCGCCAAGCTGCGAGCGCAACGACGCGAGGAAGCTGCCAGTCGATTCCATCTCGTTTCGCTCTCGGGTATCGATACTCTCCGAGCCGCGAAGATCGATGAGCGTTCCTCGCACGTCAGCCTGCGCAGCGCCGGGCAGGACTGATTCGAGGGCCGTTCGCATGTCCGCGGACTGATACCGTCCGGCAATCCGAACCTTGACGATACCTGCGTCGAAGCCAAAATCGAGTTCCATGCGGCGCGAATAAGCGGTGGGATCAGCGACCACGTCGTACGCGTCGGCGCACAACGCCATCCCGCGTCCTTGCAGTTCGTCGGCGATATCGACGATGCGCGGAGCTGTGAGATCGCCGGCGGCGACGGCCTGGTCGATCAGGCCCTGCAGCAGGTCGAGCGTCGCCCGCCTGGAGACTCCGATCTCGGCGAGGTACCGGGCGAATCGAGCGATCGCCGGGTCGAGCAACGGCGCGGGTTCCCCGCGGGTACGGGTGTGCAGCAACAGCATCACATCGCCGACAGCCTCTGCGAGTCGCGGATCCATAACCGTGTAATCTCGCGTATCACATGCGGGAGCGCAGGCGTTGTGACGAATTGTTACTAAATGAAGACAATCTAATCCAGGATCGGTGCGGCGATGCCGAAACCGCGCTCTCGATCGCGCGACGCGCGCCGGTCCACGCTCCTGGCGCGAGTCCCCCGAACCATGACAGGGGGCCCGTTAGGCACCCACGCACCGGGTGCGTCAGGACCCCCGGCCTCGGAGCCGGACGCCGGGCTCGGCCGTTGCGGTGAGGCACGCCGAGGCGTCCATGTATGTACCTGCTGGCCCCTCAGGACCACCTCAGCGCCACGCACATGCCTAACGACGCGACCGATCCCCGCGCCAGTTCGCAGTTCGAGCCACTGACGTTCGATGCCAGCGCCGCGCCGGGCGCGGCGCACTGCCTGCTCTGCGGCACCGCGCTGCGTGGCTCGTACCACATGGTCAACGACAAGATCGCCTGTGCGAAGTGCCGGTTCGCCGCGGAGGCGAAGGTCCAGGGTGGAACGAGCGCCGCGGGGCTCGCGCGAGCGATCGCCTTCGGCCTCGGTGCCGCGATTGTCGGCGCGGCAGCCTACTACGCCTTCACGAAGGCGACCGGCATCGAGTGGGCGCTGCTCACGGGCCTCGTCGGCCTCGGCGTCGGCAAGGCGGTGAACATCGGCGGCAATGGTCACGGCGGACGGAAGTTCCAGGTAGTGGCGCTCGCGCTCACCTGGTTCGCGATGGCCGGCGCCTACATGCCGTTCATGATGGCCGGAGCGGGCAAGGGCGCGGACGCGGCGCGGGCGAAGTTCAGTGCCCAGGCGCAGGCGACTGTGGATTCGATCAAACAGGCGAATGGTGCGGATGCTCCGCTCGATTCGGCGGCGCTGGTCGCAGTGACGCGGGCGCAGGATCGCGCGGCGAAGCTGAAGAACTTCAAGATGCCGCTGTCGGTGATCCTGATCGCCATCGTTGCCGGACTGTTCACTGCACCGATTCTCGTCGCGATGACGAGCCCGATCTCCGGGCTGTTCATCGGGTACGCACTGTATCGCGCGTGGAAGTTCAATCGCGGCGGGGAGTCGATCACGGTGAGCGGCCCGTTCCGTCTCCAGGGCGCGACCGGCGCACCGCCGGTCGCCTGACGCGCATCAGCTGCTGCGACTGAGTCGATGACCTCGTCCGCGCGTCCACAGGCTGCGTCGTGTGCCACGTGCGGCGTCGAAGTGCCACTCGCGCTTCGCGCCTGCCCGAGCTGCGGATCGCTCGTCCATGCAGCCGAGCTCACAAGGCTGGCCGGCGTCGCGCAGGAGGCGGAGCGCCAGGGCGACCTGTCGGCCGCGCTGACGACATGGAAGGCCGCGCTCGACCTGTTGCCGCCACGCGCTCCGCAGCGCGCGGCGATCGACGCTCGCGTCACCGCGCTGCAGGACCGTCTCGTCGGCGGCGCGGGGGCGAAGGACGGCGGCGCGCGGGCGAAGCAGCCCGGCGTCCGCGAGACCTGGCGAAGCAAGGGCGCGCTCGCCGCGTTAGGCGCGCTGCTCATCAAGTTCAAGACGATCCTCTTTCTCGTCCTTGCCAAGGCGAAGCTCGTCCTGCTCGGGCTGACGAAGCTGAAGACGCTCCTTTCGATGGTCGCGTTCTTCGGTGTCTACTGGACGATGTACGGCTGGAAGTTCGCGGCGGGGTTCGTGGTCTCGATCTACCTGCACGAGATGGGACACGTCGTCGCTGCGCGGCGCTTCGGGCTGAAGGCGAGCGCGCCGGTCTTCATCCCGTTCATCGGCGCGTTCATCCTGCTGAAGGAGCGGGTGACCGACGTGCGCATCAACGCGCGCATCGGCCTCGCCGGTCCGGTCTGGGGGCTCGGCACCGCGCTCGCGTTCTACATCGCCTATCTCGCGACCGGGGTTCCATTGATCGCCGCGATCGCCGGCGTCGGCGCGTGGATCAACATCTTCAACCTGATCCCGGTCTGGACGCTGGACGGGGCGCGCGGGTTCACCTCGCTCACCCGCGTCGATCGCTGGTCCGTCGCCGTCGCGTTAGGCGCGATCACGGTCGTCCTGCACTACAAGGGTGACGCACACGCGCAGGGGCTGCTGATGCTGCTGGCGGGCGTGACCGCGCTGATGGCCGCGATCGGCAAGCCGGCGGAGAAGAGCGACAAGCCGATGGTGGCGCTCTACCTCTTCCTCGCCGGGTCGCTGGCGGCGATCACGGCGGTGTCGATGGCCGCGGCCGCGTCGCACGTCGGGGCGACCGGCGGCGCCGGCGCAGGCTTCTAGCTCGCCCGGGATGCGCCGGGTGTGAGCGGTGCGCGCGCCGCTCGCCTTGTAAAACCCTCCCCGTCCGGGTAGATTCACCGGACAATTGAAGTTCGGCGCACGAGCACCCCGCTCGCGCCAGACCTCTCCTCCCGCTCCGGCAACCAGCGGGGGGCATGCCATGACCACAGGGAGGATTGCCACGACATGAGCCGCCAATACGAGGCGGTGTATGTCTTCGATTCTGCACTCGAAGACTCCGCCATCACTGAAAAGCTGGAACGCTTCCACGCCCTCATCGGCGCGACGGGTGACGTCACCGTCGATGCCTGGGGCCGGCGCCAGCTCGCCTACAAGATCGGCACGAAGGAGACGGGCTACTACGCCGTCGCCCGCTTCGAGGCCGAGGCCGCGGGACTGCCCGAGTACGAGCGCGCGATCCGCCTCGACGACGGCGTCATCCGCCATCTCATCACGCTCCACGAGCACGAGCTCGGCGCACCGCCGATGACTCCCGAGGAGCAGGCCGCGGCCGCGAAGCGCCGTGAAGAAGACGAGGACGAAGAAGAATGAAGATGATGCGCCGTCCCACCAAGACGTGTCCCTTCTGCGAGACACGCGTGCGCCACGTCGACTACAAGGACGATCGGACGTTAGGCCGCTTCATCACCGAGCAGGGGAAGATCCTTCCCAGCCGGTTGAGCGGCGTCTGCGCCCGTCACCAGCGCCAGCTCGCGACCGCCGTGAAGCGGGCGCGCTACCTCGCCCTCGTCCCGTACATCAAGGGACACCAGGGCTGAGCCGGCGGATACGTCGACCAGATGACCGACGCAGCGCCTAACGTTCAGGCGGCGCCGCGCGAGCACGGATGGGCTGGTGTCCTCCTCGCTCTCGCGGCGTTCCTGCTCGTTCCCGCGATTCCCGTCGCGGGCGCACTGCTGCCGGTGACCGAGGGGTGGCTGCTCCTCGTTCCCGCGCTCGCCACCTGCACGCTGCTCGGCTGGTGGGCCGGCGGGCGGGCGTCGCTCGCAGTGTTCTGGATCGCGATCGCCGCGTTCACGCTCTTCGCCGGCGCGCGGAGCGGGACGTGGGGCGCCTACGGCACGCTGCTGCGCGCGTGGTCGATCATCCTCGCGGGAGCGTTCGGCGTCCTCGCGTTCGTCGATACGCGCCGCCCGCTGTTCGCCCGCGCGCTGTCGGCGGTGGCGATGACGCTCGTCGCCGCGTTAGGCATCACCACCGCGCTCCGGGCGCCGACCAGCGTGGTCGGTGACGTGGTGGCCGGCGAGCTCCGCACCCGGAACGCATCGGTGAGCGCGATGCTCGACAGCTGGGCGACCGCCGAGCCCGAGGCCTGGGCGCGGATCGTCAGCCAGTACCCGGCGGGGCGCTCGCCGGTGGATGATTTCTCGAAGGCGCTCACCGCCGTCTCGAAGGGTGGCGCGACCGCGTTCCCCGCCCTGCTCGCGCTGCAATCGCTCGCCGCGCTCGCGCTGGCGTGGGCGCTGTACCACCGATTGGCGCGGACGCGGATCGGCCCACCGGTCGCTCCGCTCCGCGAGTTCCGCTTCAACGACCAGCTGGTGTGGGGGCTCATCGTCGGGTTGACGGTGCTCCTCCTGCCGACCGTCGCGCCCGCGCGAGCCGCGGCGTTCGGGATGCTGCATTCGTTCGGCATCAACCTCGTCGTCTTCTTTCTCTCGCTCTATGCACTGCGCGGCCTCGGCGTGATCTCATGGGTGCTGTCGCAGCGCACCGTGTGGATTCTCGTCGGGCTGTCGGTGTTGCTCGCCCAGATCCCGATGCTGCAGACCATCGCGACGTCGGGCTTGCTGTCGCTCGTTACGGCGGCGGGGCTCCTCGGCCTCGCCGACACCTGGTTCGATTGGCGCCGCCTGGCGCGTCCGGTTCAGTAACACTCGCAACGCTCGGAGTTTCCCATGGAAGTCATTCTGCGACAGGCGGTCGATACGCTCGGCCATACTGGCGACATCGTGAAGGTCTCGGCGGGCTACGCCCGCAACTTTCTTCTCCCCCGCGGCATCGCCTACGAGGCGACGCCGGGCAACAAGAAGCGCCTCGAGCAGGAGCGCGCCCGCCTCGAGGCCGCCGAGGGTGAGCGTCGCGGCTCGGCGCAGGAGCTCGCGGCGAAGATCGAGCAGGTCTCGCTGACCTTCTCCGCCCGCGTTGGCGAAGAGGGCAAGCTGTTCGGCTCCGTCACGACCGCCGACATCGCCCACGAGCTCGAGAAGCAGGGGATCCACGTCGAGAAGCGCCAGATCGATCTGCACGAGCCGATCAAGGCGCTTGGCGTCTATCGCGTCCCGGTTCGGCTGCACGCCGACGTGAAGCCGGAAGTTCGGGTGTGGGTGATCAAGGGCTGAAGCAGTCGCGCGTATGCCGGGTCATATCCCGGTACGGCGATAAGCGATAAGCAGTAAGCAGGCAGCGGACGGCGTTGGAGGTGCGCACCTTCGACACCGTCCGCTTGCTGCTTACCGGTTACAGCCACTGGTGTCAGTTGGCGCGCTCCCTGCAACTTGCCGCCGCGTCAACGCCCTCCGCTCGCAGGGCGGGTCCTCGCGTTGCGTCGGGTTGGTCCGGACGGAACATTGGGGCGCGTCCGGAGTTGTAGCGTAGCTACTCGACAGTACCCACTCGTCTCTGCATTCATGGCAACCGGTACCGCACTTCCCGCCTCTGCCGCGCTGGCGCAGCGCGCGGCCGCGATCTGTCTCGACCTCAAGGCGAACGACGTCGTCATCCTCTCGCTCAAGGGCGTGTCGGATGTCGCCGATTTCTTCGTCATCGCGAGCGGGACGTCGGACACCCATGTCCGCTCCATCGCCGACCATGTCACGGTCGAGCTGAAAAAGGAGGGGACTTCCGTACAACACGCCGAAGGGCTGACCCAGGGACGCTGGGCGCTTCTCGACTATTTCGATTTCGTTGTACACGTCTTCCACCCGTCGCTGCGGAATTTCTACCAGCTCGAGCGACTGTGGGGAGACGCGGAAGTGATTCCGGTGGAAGCCCAAGGAGGCGCTCCGTGACATCCCGTTCCCGCATGCCCATCGCGCTCGCACTCAGTGCGGGCGCTCTTGGTCTGCTGCTCAGCGCCCCCGCGGCGCAGGCACAGGAATACTTCGGCATGAACCAGGTCCAGTACGATCATTTCGACTGGAAGGTCATGGAGACGGAGCACTTCCTGATTCACTACTATCCGAGCGAGCAGACGGCGGTCTATGACGCCGCTCGCATGGCGGAGCGTGCGTATGCGCGCCTGTCGCGCGTCCTCGGGTATCAGTTCCGCGAGAAGAAGCCGATCGTGCTCTTCGCCTCGCGATCGGACTTCGGGCAGAACAACGTCACGGGCGATCTGGGCGAAGGCGTTGGCGGCGTCACCGAGCCGCTTCGCCACCGAGTCATCCTGCCCTTCACCGGCGACTACAAGAGCTTCGAGCACGTGCTCACGCACGAGCTCACGCACGAGTTCCAGTACGACATCTTCGCCCGCGGCAAGGCGGGCGGCGGCCTGCAGGCACTGTCGCAGAACCCGATGCCAGACTGGTTCGCCGAAGGAATGGCGGAGTACCTGTCGATCGGTCCCGATCATCCGTTCACCGACTCGTGGATGCGCGACGCCGCGCTCAATGGAAACATCCCGAGCATCGAGCAGATGACGCAGCGGCCGGACCGGTACTTCCCGTACCGTTTCGGCGAGTCGCTGTGGGCGTACATCGGCGCGCGCTGGGGTGACGAGACGATCGGCCAGATCCTGCGCGCCTCGCCTAACGTCGGCTACGAGCGCGCGATCAAGCGCGAGCTCGGTCTCTCCCTCGACGACCTGAGCCAGGAGTGGAAGGAGTCGCTGCAGGATCGCTTCCTCCCGGGCATCACCCAGCTCGATCGGCCGCGCCGGTTCGCCCAACCGGTCCTCAACGAGAAAAAGACCGGCGGCCAGGTGTTCGTCGCGCCCGCGCTCTCCCCGGACGGAAAGCGCATTGCCTTCCTCTCGAATGGCAGCTTCCTCCGCGGCCAGGTGTTCATCGACCTCTGGCTCGCCGACGCGCAGACGGGCAAGCGTATCAAGCGGCTCGTGAAGAGCACCACCGATCCGAATTTCGAGGAGCTGCGAATGGCCTATTCGCAGAGCTCCTTCTCTCCCGACGGCCGCCAGCTCGCATTCACCGCGCAGCGGGCAGGAAAGGACGTCCTCTACATCCTCGACGTGAAGAAGCGGCGTGTGGTCAGGCGCTTTTCGCTGCCGGGGATCGAAGGGGTCACCAGCCCATCGTGGTCGCCTGACGGCAAGCGGCTCGTCGTCAGCGCGGACGAGGGCGGGATCACCGACCTGTACATGGTCGACGCGGATGGCAAGAACCTCCGCCGCCTGACGGCGGACCGTTATGGCGATCTCCAGCCGCAGTGGTCGCCGGACGGCAAGACGATCGCATTCGTCAGCGACCGCGGCGACGAGACGGACTTCGACCTGCTCCGCTTCAACAAGTGGCGAATCACCCTGCTCGATCTCGCGTCGATGCAGGTGTCGGTGATTCCCGGCCAGGCGGGACTGAACCTCAATCCGCAGTGGGCGCCCGATGGGAAGTCGCTGATCTTCCTCTCGGATCGCACCGGGATCTCGAACCTGTTCCTCTACGATTTCGAGGCGCGGCAGCACTACCAGCTGACGAACGTGATCAGCGCGATCAACGCGTTCACCGAGTACAGCCCGGCAATCACCTGGGCGCGTGGCGCGGACAAGATCGCGTTCACGTATTACGAAGACGGCGATTACACGATCTGGGGGATGAACAACCCCCGGGCGATGAAGCGCGAACCATACGTCGAGCAGGCTCCGGTCGCCGGTCCGATCTTCAACGCGCAACGCGATTCGATGCATGTGGTCGCCGCGTCGCCCGCACTCGACACGACGCCTGTCGCGTCGCGAGTCTCGACATACCGGTCCGGCAACTCGACCTTCCGCGCGTCGGGGACCGTCGCCGCGGGCGCTGCCGAAACCGTCAGGCGCCCGATCACGGTGGCGCAGATTCTCGACAGCGCGAACCTCGCGCTGCCCGACACCGCCACATTCAAGATCAGCGACTACAAGGTCCGCTTCCAGCCGGACTACATTGCGCGGCCGAGTGTCGGCTACGCGCAGGACAACTACGGCCGCGGCGTGTTCGGCGGGACGACCATCATCCTCAGCGACCTCCTCGGCAACAACCGACTGGCGCTCGCCGCCGCGGTAAACGGGAGGTTCAGCGACGCGCAGCTCTACACCGCGTACGCGAACTACGGGCATCGAATCCAGTACGTGACCGGCGTCTCGCAGGAGCCGTACTACTTCCTCACCGGGGATCAACTCGTTGACGCGAGCGACGACGGATCGATCCAGGCGGAGGAGCAGGAGATCACGCGCTACATCTTCCGCGAGGCATTCGGCGTCGGGATGTATCCGGTGAACCGGTTCACGCGCTTCGAGTTCGGCGCGGGATTCAGCAACATCGATCGCCAGACGCTGTTCGTGCATCGGTTCATCGACTACACGCAGCAGGCGTCGAGCGGCTTCTATCTCGACGACATCCGCAACCAGCCGGGGATCAACAACTACTCGGCGAACGTCGCGTGGGTCTCGGACAATGCGCTCTGGGGCTACGTCGGGCCGATCTCCGGCCGGCGCTATCGCTTCCAGGTCCAGCCGCAGCTCGGCAGCTGGCAGTGGATCGACTACCTCGCCGACTACCGCCGTTATGATCCGATCCTCTTCAACTTCCTGACGGTCGCGACCCGGTTCATGACCGACGTCACCGTCGGCCGCGATGAGCACTTCGCGTACAAGTACATCGGCCTGCCGCAGTATGTCCGCGGCTACGATCGACAGAACTTCTACTCGTACAGCTGCGGTGCATTCGGTTCGGTGACGACGAACTGCAACACGCAGAGCCTGCTCGGCAGCCGCATCGCCGTCGCCAACGCCGAGCTGCGTTTCCCGGTGATCAACCGGCTCGAGCTGGGCATCCTCCCGATCGCGCTGCCGCCCGTCGAGGGCGCGTTCTTTTACGACGCTGGCGTCGCCTGGAGCGCGGAGAACACGCTGCAACTGCGCGCGCCGAAGGATCCGCAGGCGAACCCGAACGTTCGTTATCCGTACCGCAGCTACGGCGTGGGGGTGCGCGTCAACCTGTTCAACTACGCGGTGCTCCGCTGGGATTATGCGAAGCCGGTGAGTATCGACCACAAGCCATTGTGGGTCTTCTCGATCGGCCCGAACTTCTGAACTGACGCAGCGTGCGCGCGCTGCGCGCGAACGCTTCGGGGGCGATGACACCCCGGCGGCCATGAACGGCCGCCGGGGTGTTGTTTTTCCCGCTGGGCTGCTTGTTCACACTCTGCTGAGCGGATAGCTTCTGTCCGTGCGCACGCTGCTCGCGTTGGCACTCGTGCTCGTCGCCTGCGGTCGTTCGGACCGTCCGGATGACCCCGCCACGCACGAGGCCACCCCCTCACTGACCCGCGCCACTGGCCCGGACCCCGTCGTTCTGCGCATCGCGCGCGGCGGCGGGATCGCGCGCGCCTATCTCTACCCGAACGTCGATTCGGCGGTCTGGACGTCGAGCGAGAAGGCACCGGCGCCCGACCACATGCTCGCCTTCGACGAGGATGCCGGGCAGCTGGTTTTCGCCGACAGCAAGGGCGCGTTCGTGCGGGTGAATCTCCGGGCGGGCGACGTTACATCGACGCGCAAGCCGAAGCTGCTCTCGCTCGTCTCCTCCGACGGCAAATCCGTCTACGGGGTGACCGACAGCGGCACCGTAGCGCGCTTCACCCCCACGGGACGATGGAGCTACAAGGCGCCGCTCCGGGCCCGGGAGCTGATGCCGCAGGGCGATGGCTCGATCGTCGTCGTCGCCGACCGTGGGAACAACTCGGTGCTCTGGCACCTCTGGCCCCCCGACACGCGCATCGTCGACAGCGCGGTGGTCGCCGGCTTCGCGAAGGCGCGCCCGGTCCAGGCTGGCGATCGCGTCGTCCTCGTGCACGACTCGTCGATCGCCGCGGTGCGCGGGCGCGATCTCGCGCCGACGCCGGTCGTGACTGTCGATACCACGATCGTCGCCATCGCGCCGACGCCGAGCGGCGATCGCCTCTACACGCTGCTGCGAGGCCAGAAGGAGCTGCGTGTGCTCGATCGCTACACCGGCGGGAGCGGCGACGTCGTCGCGCTTCCGGGTCAGGCGATTGCGCTCCGGATGGATCCACTCGGTCGCTACCTGCTCGCTCGGCCAGCGGACGGCGACTCTGCATGGGTGATCGCCGTCGGGTCGCAGCGCGTGCTCGGCGCGGTCGCGACCGCATGGCGGAGCGACCTGCCGTTCGTCGCACCGGACGGGAAGATCGCGCTCGCGGCGGGGAACGATGTCCGCTTCGTCGACGGCGACACCTTCCAATCCGGGCAGACGGTCAAGGACGGCGCGAAGGATTTCTGGGCGCTGGTCTCGTGGAACGGCTTTCGCCCGCGCGACGCGTCGCTCGATACGCCCGTCCACTTCGACAGCGCACCGGCCGACACCGTCAGCGGACCAGCTCCGCCTAACGATACAGTCGTCGACCCGGCCGGCGCGTTCATCGGGGCCCGCGTCGACACGGCGCGGCCCCCCACTCCCGCTGCACAGCCGGTCGCACCCCCTGCCCCGAGTCGCGGCTTCTTCGTCTCGCTTGCTACCCATACGAGCGATGCGCAGGCAAAGACGGACGCAGCCACCGTGAACGTGGATGGACTGCCCGCGCACGTCGCGACGTTTCCGCTCGCCGGGCGGACGATGTACCGCGTCGTGCTCGGGCCCTACGCCACGCGGGCCGCGGCGGAACGTGCGGGGTCGATGGCCGCGCGCCCCTTCTGGATCTACGAGGCGCAGTGACGCTCGTCGACGAATCACGTCCCGGCGCCGCGAAGCTCGTAAGCGAGGGGCGCCGCGTCGGCGCGGCGCTCGACGCGCGACACGCCATCGTCGTCGTCGCAAATTGGCCTGACGACGCCGCCGCGGTCGCACTCGGCATCGGCGAGGTGCAATCGGCCGCGCGGCGTGTCGTGATCGTCGATCTCGCTGGTGATACGCCGACCCTGATGCGCCTCGTCGACACCGATGATCCGCATGGCCTGTCGGACAGCTTCCGCTATGGGGTCTCACTCAACCGCGTCGCGCAGCCTGT
>JAICUE010000301.1 GCA_025936015.1 Gemmatimonadaceae bacterium | reverse complement strand
GTTGTACTCGAGCCCTCCGCCGACCTTGCCGCGCTTGGTCGTGATGACGATCGCGCCATTGGCCGCGTCGATGCCGTAGAGCGCGGACGCCTCGGGACCCTTGAGGACGACGAGCGATTCGATGTCGTCGGGGTTGATGTCAGCCGCGCGGTTCGTGAAGTCGACACCGCGATTGCTCAGCGCCGTCACCGAACCCGGCGCATCGGAGGCGAGCACCCCGGTGTTCAGCGTCTTGTTGTCGAGTGGCAGGCCGTCGACGATGAACAGCGGCTGGTTGCTGCTGCTGATCGAGCTGGTGCCGCGGATCGTGATCATCGACGATGCGCCCGGGACGCCCGAGCTGCTCGTCACTTCGACGCCGGCGACGCGGCCCTGCAGCGCGTCGACGAAGTTCGTCCGCTGAGACTGGGCGATCGCGGCGCCGCTGACGGTCTGCTGGGCGACGCCGACCGATCGCACCGTCGCCGTCTGGCCTAACGCTGTCGTGACGACTTCATTCAGCGTGGTCACCGTTCGCCGCATCTGGACGTCGAGCACCGTCGCGGTGCCGACGGTGCGGTCTTCCGGCGCGAAGCCGATGAGCCGGAACTGCAGGACCTGCCCCTCGGTCGCGCGGAGGAAGTAGTTGCCCTCGGCGTTCGTCTGCGTTCCGCTGCTCGTTCCGCGGATGCCGATCGAGACGTTCGGCAGGGGGACGCCCTGTTCGTTGGTGACCTTCCCGCGCATGGTCTGCTGCACCTGTGCGCGGACGTCGGCCGCGAAAAACGAGAGGCCCATCAACAGCAGTAGTACTCTGCTTTTGGTCATGTGGTGTGCCGGTTGCTTGTGGGCGGTGAGTCAACTTCGTTGGCAGGTCGTGGCGCGAATGCTGGTGTCTCGCGCGGTCCGGCCGGGTCGTGCAACGGTGCAGCTGCAGCCGAGCAGATAAGGCGGTGACGCGCCGGCGTGGTGAACCGGCTCGCGTCCGCCGCCTGGTCGATGGCGGGCCGTTCTTCCGCCATCGAGGGGAAGCGGACGCTGCGCCCGCTTGGAGCGGGCGAGGCGTGAATGTGTCACGCGTGCCGGAACGATGCAATAGCGACGGCAAGATCGCCGGCGCGACGCAGTCGACCGGCCGGCGGCCATTCTGCTGCGTGGCGCGCCGCCGCGGTGGGGCGTTAGCTTGCTCCTCCTTATGTCGATGCGCAAAAAACTGGAGCTCCTCGAGCGGCGCCGCGCCGAGTCGGAGCTTGGCGGCGGTGCAAGACGCCTCGAGGCGCAGCATGCGAAAGGGAAACTATCGGCGCGCGAGCGGCTCGACGTCCTCCTCGACGAGGGGAGCTTCGTCGAGCTGGATCGCTTCGTCGTCCACCGCTCGACCGACTTCGGCTTGGACGAGCAGAAGTTCTACGGCGACGGGGTCGTCACCGGCCATGGCCGAATCGACGGACGGCTCGTCTACGTCTTCTCCCAGGACTTCACCGTCTTCGGCGGCTCGCTGTCGGAGACCTTCGCCGAGAAGATCGTGAAGATCATGGATCTCGCGATCCGGAACGGAGCGCCGGTGATCGGCCTCAACGACTCCGGCGGCGCGCGGATCCAGGAGGGCGTCGTATCGTTAGGCGGCTACGCCGAGATTTTTCTTCGCAACACGCTCGCCTCGGGAGTCATCCCGCAGGTCTCGGCCATCCTCGGTCCCTGCGCCGGGGGCGCGGTCTATTCCCCCGCGATCACCGACTTCGTCTACATGGTGCGCGGTACGTCGTACATGTTCGTCACCGGACCTAACGTGGTGAAGACGGTCACCCACGAGGACGTGACGATGGAGGAGCTCGGCGGCGCCGACACGCATGCGGCGACGTCGGGCGTATCGCACTTCACGCACGATTCGGAGCTCGCCTGCCTGCACGCGATCCGCGAACTGTTCCGCTACGTGCCGCAGAACAACGTCGACGACCCGCCGCGTGGGCGCAGTACCGATCCGCGCGATCGACGCGACGAAGCGCTGCTGGACGTCGTCCCCGATAATCCGAACAAGCCGTACGACATGCACGACGTCATCCGCCGCGTCGTCGACGATGGCGAGATGTACGAGGTGCAACCCGATTTCGCCGGCAACATTCTCTGCGGCTTCGCGCACCTGGGCGGCCACAGCGTCGGGATCGTCGCCAACCAGCCGGCGGTGCTGGCCGGGGTGCTCGATATCAACGCGTCGACGAAGGCGGCGCGCTTCATCCGCTTCTGCGACTCGTTCAACATCCCGCTGGTGACGTTCGAGGACGTGCCGGGATTCCTCCCCGGCGTTGCGCAGGAACATGGCGGAATCATCAAGCACGGGGCCAAGCTGCTGTTCGCGTACTGCGAGGCGACGGTGCCGAAGCTCACCGTCATAACGCGCAAGGCATACGGGGGCGCGTACGACGTGATGTCGTCGAAGCACATTCGCGGCGACTACAATATCGCATGGCCGACCGGCGAGATCGCGGTGATGGGTCCGAAGGGCGCGGTCGAGATCCTGTTCCGGAAGGAGATCAACGACGCCGAGGATCCCAGGGCGGCGATGGATGAGCGGGTTGCGGAATACACGGAGAAGTTCGCGAACCCGTACGTGGCCGCGGCGCGCGGCTATGTCGACGACATCATCGATCCACGCGAGACGCGCCCGCGACTGATCGACGCGCTCGACACGCTGCGCACCAAGCGCGATCGCAATCCGCCGAAGAAGCACGGCAACATTCCACTCTGACCGCCGCCCCGCGCCCGATGTTTTCGAAAGTTCTGGTCGCCAATCGCGGGGAGATCGCGCTGCGGGTCATTCGCGCCTGTCACGAGCTCGGCGTCAAGGCGGTAGCGGTGTACAGCGAAGCGGATGCGACCGCGCCGCACGTCCGCGAAGCGGATGAAGCGGTGCTGATCGGGCCCGCGCCGTCGAGCGAGAGCTACCTGAAGGGCGATCGGATCATCGAGGCGGCGAAGCGCACCGGCGCCGAAGCGATTCATCCCGGTTACGGATTTCTCTCGGAGCGCGAGTGGTTCGCCCGCGCGGTTCGCGATGCGGGGCTGGTCTTCGTCGGACCGCCGGCGGAGGCAATCGCGGCGACTGGCAGCAAGACCGCGGCGCGCCAGCTCGCGATCGCGGCAAAGGTGCCGGTGGTGCCGGGGACGACCGAAGCACTGCGCGACGCGGCGGAAGCCTCGGCAGTGGCCAAGCAGTTCGGCTTTCCCGTGTTGCTCAAGGCCGCGGCAGGAGGCGGCGGGAAGGGAATGCGTGTCGTGCGCGAGGAGTCGGAGCTCGCGCCATCGCTCGACGCGGCGCGCCGTGAGGCGAAGAGCTCCTTCGGAGACGATGCGGTGTACGTCGAGAAGTACGTCGTCGGCCCGCGTCACGTCGAGATCCAGGTGCTCGGCGACAGCCACGGCACGATGCTGTCGTTGGGCGAGCGCGAATGCTCGGTGCAGCGCCGCCACCAGAAGATGATCGAGGAAGCGCCGAGCGTCGCGGTCTCGCCGGAACTGCGACGCGAGATGGGCGAGGCAGCGGTCCGGTTCGCGACGGCCGCCGGCTACGTGAATGCCGGAACCTGCGAGTTCCTGCTCGACGCCGAGGGAAAGTTCTACTTCCTCGAGATGAACACGCGCGTGCAGGTCGAGCATCCCGTCACGGAACTGGTGACGGGGATCGACATCGTGCAGTGGCAGCTTCGAGTCGCCAGCGGGGCGCGGCTCCCCTTTCGCCAGTCGGACATCGCCCCCGACGGCTGGGCGATCGAGTGCCGCATCACCAGCGAAGATCCGGCGAATGGATTTCTGCCGTCGACCGGGAGGATCACGCATCTGCGCGTGCCGTCTGGGCCGGGAGTGCGCTGGGACGGAGGTGTCGAGACGGGAAGCGTCGTCGGGCTGTTCTACGACCCGATGCTGGCGAAGCTGATCGTCCACGCCGAGACCCGCGATGCCGCGATCGCGCGGATGCATCGGGCCCTCCTCGAGCTGACGATCGATGGAATCGAGAGTTCGCGCGACTTCCACCTGCGCGTGATGGAGGATGGGGAGTTTCAGCGCGGGGAGATCGAGATCCAGTGGCTCGAGCGCCGGCTCCCATCGCTGGCGAATGTCGCGCCACCGGCCGAAGGCGTACGCGTCGCGGCGATCGCGGCGGCGCTCATCGCCGACAGCGAGCGGCACGGCCGACGCACCGCCGCGGGGCCCGCGCCGGGGACGGTTCCACCAGCGGGCAGGATGCCTAACGCCACGGATGGCTCGGTGACGACGCCGGGCTCGGGCGAGCGTTGGCTCGACGTCGCGCGTCGCGAGGCTTTGCGGTGAGGAGCACCATCGCCCTGGCCGAGCTCGCGATCGAATCG
>JAICUE010000345.1 GCA_025936015.1 Gemmatimonadaceae bacterium | reverse complement strand
TCCAGAACGCGATGCACGCACCGACGACCCAGATCGACGAGAAGATCACGACTGCGCTGGGAATCGAGACGAGGAGCACCAGCACGCGGAGCTCGGTCCAGTGGATCGTCAGGGTGGAGAGCGCGTAGGCGAGCACGATCGAGCCTTGAAGCACGCGGGCGATGCGGCGTAGCGCGAAGTCGCCGGCGATCACCTGGAACAGCGTCCCGCGCGGCCGCACCAGCAGGATGTCGAAGTTGCCGTCGCGGATCTTCTGCGGAAACTGGTCGAGTTGCCCGATCAGCATGTCGGTGACCGCGAACGTGATCGACGACAGTGCATACAGGAACGCCACTTCGTGCACGTTCCACGCGTTGAGGCGCGAAACGTTTCGGAAGATGACCAGCACAACGAGGAAGTCGATGAACGAGATCCAGAACGAGCCGAACGCGTCGAGTGCGAACGAAAGCCGGTACTGCAGCTGAGAGCGGATCTGCGCTCCGACGAGGCGCCGCCAGACGAGGACGGCGTCAACCACCCTGCACGACCACCTTTCGCGTCGCGCGCCGCAACACGAGCTGCCCGATCGCGAGCAGGGCGACTGCCCAGAAGAGCTGGAGGGCGAGGACGCCGAGCAGCGCAGCGCCCTCTCGCTTGCCGAGCCAGATGTCGACCGGCGTCTGGATCACCGAGCCGAACGGCAGCGCGTAACAGAGGTCGCGCAACGCAGTCGGCATGAATCGCAATGGGATCGCCATCCCCGAGAAGAAGACGACGACCGTGGTCGCGAGCGTGACCACGCCTCGAAAGTCGAGGAGCCAGAACGCGACCGAGTTGTAGATGAACCGAAAGCCGAAGCTGACGACGACCGCGAGCGTGAGGCTGAGGACGAACGCGAGCGCGTCAAGCGGCGACGGGTAGCGCAGCTCGAAGACGAGCGCACCGAGGACGAACGGGGGGAGCCCGCGGAACAGGAAGTGGTACGGCGCGCGTCCGAGGTCGAACGCCAGCCAGTAGCGCTGTGGGTTGAGCGGCCTCAGCAGGTCGGTGGTGATCGACCCGTCCCGGATCCGCCAGGCGAGCTCCCACCAGCTGAAGATGTAGACGGTCATGATCATCGACTGCGAGAGCCAGACGTAGGTCACGGCGTCGGCCGCGTCGAACCCGCCCACATCGGTACGGCTGCGGTAGACGGCAAGCAGGATGTAGGCGAGCAGGAACCCGAAGATGGTGTTGGTGAACGCCCCGGCAACGGTCGCCCACGGATAGGCGGCGTAGCGGCGCCAGCCGCGCTTCGCGATCTCCCAGTCGAGCCGCACCCGCCTCACTCTAGGATGGCGTCCCGATGAGCAGCTCTCGTCCGGACCGGAACCTCGCATTGGAGCTCGTCCGCGTCACGGAGGCCGCGGCGATGGGCGCCGGCCGCTGGATCGGCCGCGGCGACAAGAACGCCGCCGACCAGGCCGCCGTCGACGCGATGCGGGCGATGCTCGACACGGTCGCGATGACCGGGGTCGTGGTGATCGGCGAGGGCGAGAAGGACGAGGCGCCGATGCTCTACAACGGCGAGGAGGTCGGCGAGGGGGGCGGGCCGGAGGTCGACGTCGCGGTCGACCCGCTCGAGGGGACGCGCCTGACCGCGCTCGGGCAGCCGAACGCGATCGCCGTGATCGCGGCGGCGGAGCGCGGCTCGCTCTTCTTTCCCGGCGCCGCGGTCTACATGGACAAGATCGCGGTCGGCGCCGACGCGATCCACGCGATCGACATCAATGCCTCGCCCGCGGAGAACATCGCCGCGGTTGCGAAGGCGAAAGGGCGGCGTGTGACCGACATCCGCGTCACAGTTCTCGAGCGTGACCGCCACGACGGGCTGATCGGCGAGCTGCGTGAAGCGGGCGCACGGGTGAACCTGATTCGCGACGGTGACGTCGCGCCCGCGATCGCGGCCGCCCGGCCGCAAACGGGCGTCGACATGCTGTACGGCGTCGGCGGCACGCCCGAGGGTGTCATCTCCGCCTGCGCGCTCAAGTGCGTCGGCGGCGGCATCCAGGCGAAGCTCTGGCCACGAACGGACGAGGAGCGACGGGCGCTCGTCGACGCAGGGTACGACGTCGATCAGGTGCTCACGACCGACGATCTCGTGCGCAGCGACAACGTATTCGTCGCGGCGACCGGGGTAACTACCGGTGCGCTCCTGCGCGGGGTCCGGTACGTAAGAGACGGCGCGGTGACCGACTCGATCGTCATGCGCTCGCGCTCCGGCACCGTCCGCCGGATCGAAGCGCGCCACCAACTGAGCAAGCTGACGCAGTTCACCGGAAGGGAGTACTGATGGGGATCGATCACGAGGAATTGCGCACGACTGCGCGTGCGATCGTCGCTGATGGCCGCGGGATCCTGGCCGCGGACGAGAGCAGTGGCACGATCAAGAAGCGCTTCGACTCGATCGGTGTCGAGTCGACCGAAGAGAACCGCCGCGCCTATCGCGACCTGCTCTTCACGACCGGCGGCGTCGAGGAGTTCGTGAGCGGAGTGATCCTCTACGACGAGACGATTCGTCAGCGGAGCGCGGACGGCACGCCCTTTCCCGAGCTGCTCGAGTCGAAAGGCGTCATCCCCGGGATCAAGGTCGACCTGGGCGCCAAGCCGCTGGCCCTCGCGCCGGGCGAGACCATCACGGAAGGGCTCGACGGGCTCCGGGAACGGCTCGCGGAGTATCGCGGCCTCGGCGCTCGGTTCGCGAAGTGGCGCGCGACATATTCGATCGGGCCTGCCACCCCGAGCGACTACTGCATCTGGACGAACGCGCACGCGCTCGCCCGGTACGCCGCCCTGTGCCAGGAAGCCGGGATCGTGCCGATCGTCGAGCCCGAGGTGCTGATGGACGGCGACCACACGATCGAGCAGTCCCGGCGCGTGACCGGCCGCGTGTTGCAGGCGGTCTACACCGAGCTGCACGATCAGCGCGTCGACTTCGCCGGCTCTCTCCTGAAGCCGAACATGGTCCTCTCGGGGTACGACGCATCGTCCCGTGCGGGCATCGACGAGGTGGCACGTGAGACGGTCGAGGTGCTCTTGAGCCACGTCCCGGCCGCGGTGCCCGGCATCGTGTTCCTCTCGGGCGGTCAGTCGGACGAGGACGCCACCGTGCACCTGGACGCGATGAACAAGCTCGGGCCGCATCCGTGGCAGCTCTCGTTCTCGTACGGGAGGGCCTTGCAGGCGCCGGCACTGAAGGCCTGGGGCGGAAAGCCGGACAATGTCGCTGCGGCCCAGCGGGCCTACTACCACCGCGCGGCGATGAACGCGGCCGCGTCGACCGGGACGTATAGCCCCGAGCGCGAGCGCGAGTTGTCGACCGCGTAGCACGCTCGAACGGGTCGACTTCGTACACTGCGGCCATGTGGTCTCGTTTCATCCGGCTGCTCGAACGTCTGGGCCTGCGCAAGCAACCGCCGCCCGACATCGGCGTTCGCGAGCCGAGGCGTCCCGTTCCGTCGGGGTCGAGCGGGGCGATCTCGCTCGAGCCGGACGATCGCTAGCGGGGGCTAGAATCGCGCTCACGCGGGCGTAGCTCAGTTGGTAGAGCATCAGCTTCCCAAGCTGAGGGTCGAGGGTTCGAGCCCCTTCGCCCGCTTCGGCTCGGTACCACGGAAACCCGCTCCTAGAGCGGGTTTCCTGCTTCTCCGGCTCCTCCAGGCGAATCCGCTGTGATCCGCCTGAAACCGCTAGTTAGTGGCGAGTACTGGCGCGCAACTGGCGCGCAACTGGCGCGCGCGCCTACCATCGCCTCCGTGCCGCGCCGCGCTGTCGAGATCATTTCGAACAG
>JAICUE010000379.1 GCA_025936015.1 Gemmatimonadaceae bacterium | reverse complement strand
GTTAGGCTGCGCACTGATCGGCCAGACCGGCGAGATCGCGCCGGCCGACCGCAAGCTCTATGCGCTGCGCGACGCAACCGCGACGGTCGAGTCGATCCCGCTCATCTCGGCGAGCATCATGAGCAAGAAGCTCGCGGAAGGCCTGACCGGGCTCGTGCTCGACGTGAAGCGCGGTTCGGGGGCGTTCCTCCCCGAGCTCGAGCGCGGACTCGACCTCGCGCGGCGGATGATCGAGCTCGGCGCCGACCACGATTGCCCGACCGTCGCGCTCATCACCGCGATGGATCGGCCGTTAGGCCGGGCCTGCGGCAATGCCCTCGAGGTCGAGGAATCGATGCTGGCCCTTCGCGGCGAAGGGCCCCCCGACCTGATGGAGGTCACCTACGCGTTAGGCGCGGAGATGCTCGTCCTTGGCGGCGTCGCCGGCGACATCGACTCGGCGCGCCGCGAGCTGGAGAAGGCGATCGGCACCGGCCGCGCCGCCGAGAAAATGCAGCAGATCATCGAGGCGCAGGGCGGGAATCCGGGCGTCGTCGATGATCCGGCGGTGCTCCCGCAGGCGTCGAACGTCGAGCTGTTCCCGGCACCGCGGCGCGGGTTCATCGCCAGGGTCGAGCCGCGGACCATCGGCCGCGGCATCATTGCGTTAGGCGGCGGCCGGACGAAGATCGAGGACCGTGTCGATCCGAGCGTCGGCTTCGTCATAACGGCGAAGCCGGGGGACTGGGTCGAGGCGGGCGAGCCGCTCGCCACCGTCTTCGCCAGCGACCGCAGCGGCGTCGAGGAAGGACGGGCGACCCTCCGCGCCGCCATCGTCATCGCCGACGAGGCCGACCCGCCGCTCCCGCTGGTTTCGCATCGCGTGACCGCCGCCGGCGTCGAGCTCTACGCCCGCGACTGAACCCCCGTTCGCCGGCTTACGAAACTCGTGCTTGACTTTCGAAGAGGAATGCTAAATACTTAGCATAGTGCTAAGTTTTTAGCATCACCTTTTCCCGGTCGATCATGCACGCACTCCCAGAGCTGAGCCGCCGCGAGCGGCAGATCATGAGCGTCGTCCACCGCCTCGGCCGCGCGACCGCGGCCGACGTCCTCGCCGAAATGCCCGAGCCGCCGAGCTACTCCGCGGTGCGGGCGATGCTTCGGATTCTCGAGGACAAGGGACAGCTCAAGCACGAGCAGGACGGTCCGCGCTACGTGTACTCGACGACGATGCCCGTCGAGCGCGCTGGACGCTCCGCGCTGCGCGACGTGGTCGCGACCTTCTTCGCCGGCTCGGCCGAAGAAGCCGTTGCGACGCTGATCGACATGCATGAACGAAAGCTCAGTGGCGAGGAGCTCGATCGTCTCGCCGATCTCATCAACCGGGCGCGCGAGGAGGGACGCTGACATGCCGACGCTCATCAAGCTGCTGACCGATTTCGCCGGCCCGCTTTCGATCGGCACGGCAATCGACACGGCGATCAAGGTCGCCGTGCTGCTCGCGCTCGCCTGCATCGTCGCCCGCGCGCTCTGGCACTCGTCGGCGGCGCTCCGCCACCTCGTCTGGACCGCGGCAATTGTTGGCGCGCTCGTCCTGCCGATCCTCGCGCTCACCCTTCCTGCCTGGCACGTCCCGATTCCCGGAGCTGTTGCCGCCCGCGCACTGGCCGGGCGCATCGGCGGAGCGTTAGGCAGCGCGCCCGCCGCCGGCGATGCGGACGTTCACCTCTCCGACCCGCGCGCGGTGGGCTGGCCCGCCCGGGTAACCGCCGCGACCACCGCGACGACCGAGTCGATGCAGCTCATCTCGGCCACCGCGGCCGCCGCGTCGGTGCCGACCAGCGGGCCGGTGCACGTCAGGCTCGTCTCTCCAGCTAACCGGCTCGGCTGGCCGGCGATGGTGGGCATCGTCTGGCTCGCCGGGGTGCTCACCGCGCTCGTTCCGCTCCTCCTCGGGATCTTCCAGCTCCGATCGATCGGCCGGCGCTATCGCGACGTCGAGAGCGACGCGCTCGACGACTACGCAGCGACCCTCGCCAGGTCGTTAGGCATCCGGCGCGTCGTCCGCGTCGTCGAAGGAGGAATGGCATCGACTCCGATGACGTGGGGCATCGTGCACCCGGTGGTGCTCGTTCCTGGCGGCTTCGGCGCCTGGCCGGAGGCGCGGCAGCGCGACGTCCTGCTTCACGAGCTCGCCCACGTGGCGCGTTATGATTGCCTGAGCCAGTACCTCGCGAGCATCGTCTGCGCATTGCACTGGTACAACCCGCTGGCGTGGATCGCCGCCCGCAGCCTTCGCGTCGAGCGTGAGGGCGCGTGCGACGATCGCGTGCTCCTGGCCGGAGCGCGCGCCTCCGAGTACGCTGACCACCTGCTGACTATCGCTCGCACCTTGCGCACCCCGCGCGCCGCGGGTGCGGCGGCGCTGGCGATGGCGCGCCCATCACATCTCGAGGGACGACTGCTCGCGGTGCTCGATACGCGACGTCCGCGCGGGATCCTCACCCGGACGCGGGCGACGGTCGTGGGTATCGGGACGTTAGGCATCGTCGCCGTCGTGTCGATGCTCGCGCCGTGGAGCGCGCGCAGCGCCGCCGCGTCGGAGCGCCGTTCGTTCGTCGGGACCGCCAGTGACACGGATTCGGTCCTCGCCGGCCGTCGGGCGCCGCAGCAGGATACGCTCGCGGACCAGGCGCACTCGGCGGCCTCGACCCGCTCGTCCGCGAACGTCCAGCACGGCAGGCATTCCACCGGCGCCGACGGCTTCACCCTCCTGTCCCACTCTGACGACGCGGCGGCATTCCGGCTGCCAGGCTGCTCGTTCACCAACCACCGCTCGTCGTCGGCGATCGTCACTGACAACGACTCGCGCATGAAGGCGAGCGTCAAGAACGGCGACTGCGAGATCACGCTCGAGCGCGAAGGGACGATCCGGTTCAACGAGGACTTCAACGACATCACCGCTGTCGACGGCGACGGATGGGTGACGATCTACGACAACGGCGGTTCGGCGACTCACAAGCTCCGAATCGAACCGGGCACGGGCGGCGGCCTTTCCCGCACGTGGTACGTCAACGGGACGAAACAACCATATGACAGCGCCGCGGCGCGTTGGCTCGCGAATGCGCTCGAACAGCTCGACCGCTACACCAATTTTTCGAATGGTGCACGCATGGCGCTCGTCTACAAGCAGCGCGGAGTGAACGGAGTGCTCGACGAGGCGGCGACCACGGGCAGCGACTACGCCAAGCGGAGCGATGTCGAAGGACTGCTGAAGATGGCAAAGCTCGATCAGCAGCAGACGGAGCGCATCCTCGGCTTCGTCGGGAGCGACATGAGTGGCGACTACGACAAGTCCCAGCTGCTTCAGTCGCTCCTCAAGCAGGGGCTGATCGGTCCCGCGCTCCAGCCGAAGTTCATCGCGGCC
>JAICUE010000203.1 GCA_025936015.1 Gemmatimonadaceae bacterium | reverse complement strand
TCCCTCGAGCTCGGCATCGACATCGGCTCGGTGGATCTCGTGATCCAGCTCCAGTCTCCGAAGCGTGTCGCCGCGGGATTGCAGCGGGTCGGCCGCGCCGGGCACACGTTAGGCGCGGTGAGTCGCGGACTGTTCGTGCCGACGTTTCGTGATGACGGGCTCGAGATCCTCGCGATCTCCGACGCGATGCGCGATGGCGACGTCGAGCCGACGAAGGTGGTGCAGAACCCGCTCGACGTGCTGAGCCAGGTGATCGTCGCCGCGGCGAGCGTGGATGATTGGACCGCCGACGATCTCTTCGCGATGGTGCGGCGGAGCTATCCCTACCATCGACTGCCGCGCGCGGCGTTCGACGAGACGCTGGCGATGCTCGCCGGAAAATATCCGGCTGACGTCGCCGCGTCGCTCGACGCGAAGCTGGTGTGGGACAAGATCACGGGCCTCGTTGCCGCGGGGCGCGGGAGCCGCATGGCCGCGGTGATCTCCGGCGGGACGATTCCCGATCGCGGGTTGTACGCTGTCACCCTCCCTGACCGCACGCGGTTAGGCGAGCTCGATGAGGAGTTCGTGCACGAGACGCGCATCGGCGACGTCTTCCAACTCGGCTCGAGCACATGGCGCGTCGGCTCGATCGAGCATGATCGGGTGATCGTGACGCCGGCGCCGGGCTCGCCGGCGCGAATGCCCTTCTGGCACGGCGAGTACGCCGCGCGCTCGGTGCATCTGACGGAGCGTGTTGGTGCACTCCGGCGCGCGCTCGACGAGACCGTCGATCGGGCGGGACTCGATGCATTGATGGCGCGCTACGACGCGGACGAGGCGACGATTCGCTCGATGGTGGAGTACGTCCATCAGCAGAAGGCCGCGACGGGACTCGTGCCTGACGATCGCACCCTGCTCATCGAGCAGTTCCGCGACGACACCGGCGCCGTGCGCATCGTGCTGCACGCGCCGTTCGGGGGCCGGGTCAACGCGCCGTGGGGGATGGCGCTCGCGCAGCGAGCGCGCGAGATGATCGGCCGCCTGTCGCGCGCTGTCGACGCCGAAGAAGGGATCGACGTCCAGGTGCAGACCACCGACGACGGGATCATGCTTCGCCTTCCCGACCTCAAGGAGCCGGCGCCCGTGTCGGCGCTGACCGGCCTGACGGCGGCCGAGGCCGAGCGGCGGGTGCTCGACGAAGTTGGGACGACGTCGCTGTTCGGGGCACGCTTCCGCATGAACGCCGCCCGCGCGCTGCTGCTCGCGCGCGGGAATCCGCGGCGCCGAATGCCGCTCTGGCTACAGCGACTCAAGTCGCTCGACCTGCTCGAGGCGGTGCGGTCCTTTCCGTCGTTTCCGATTCTGGTCGAGACATATCGCGACGTCCTGCAGGACGCGTTCGACATCCCGGGACTGCGCGAGGTGCTCGACCGGATCCAGGCCGGGCAGATCGCGATCCGCAGCGTCGAGACGGAGATCCCGTCGCCATTCGCGGCGAGCCTGCAGTTCGGCTTCGTGATGGACTGGATGTACGGCGACGACACGCCGCGCGCCGAGCAGCGGGCGGCGATGCTCTCACTCGACCGCGCGCTGCTTCAGGGAATCAGCGGCGAGAACGTCCCCGAGGACACGACGCTCGCCGCGGTCGAGGAGGTGCTCGCCGCGCGGAGGGGCACGGCGCAAGGCCGCCGGGCGCGGACGGCCGACGAGCTGGCGATCCTGATCGACCGCGCCGGCGACCTGACGGTCGCCGAGGCCGAGCAGCGGATCGCGACCGCGGACGAGGGGGTGCGCGGCGCACCGTTAGGCGAGCTGCTCGCGGCCGGGCGCGTGATCGCGGTACCGATCCCGATACGCGGTGTCGCAACCAGCGCTGGCGCAGGGAGCAGCGACACGGCGAGCAGTGAAGGCGCGAGGATCGACACGGAATGGCGGCTGATCCTCACCGAGACGTATCCGCGCTATCTCGCCGCGTTCGGCGCCGGCGCGATGGCGACGGTGCGCTGCGGCATCGAGCTCAGCGAGTGCCGGGCCGAGGATTCGGTGCCGCCGATGCTGCAGCACGCGTCGCTGACGCGGGGTGCGGCACGGCGGGAAGTGCTCTGGCGGTACCTGACGCTCGCGGGGCCGGTGTCGGTCGCCGACATCCGGGCGCGCTACGCGTTAGGCGAGGCGCGTCTCCTGACCCGGCTCGAGGAGTGGGAGCGGGCGAAGCGGCTGGTGCGCGTCAGCTCGGCCGGGGGCGAGCCGCGGTGGGTGACGCGTCCCGTGCTCGAGCAGGCACGGCGCCGCGAGCTGGCGGCGGCCCGGCGCGCGGTCGAGGCGGTGGAGCTTCCCGTGCTCGCGGCATTCCTCCAGCGCTGGCAGCATGTGGACGAGCGCGACCGGCTGCGCGGACCGTCGGGAGCGGCGCAGGCCGTGCGGCAGCTCTATGGTCTCGCGCGTCCTGCCGACGGCTGGTGGCGCCACTACCTCCCTGCTCGAGTCGACGGCTTCGGCGACGACGATCTCGCGCGACTGGGCCTCACCGGGGAGCTGGTCTGGGCGGGAACCGGGACCCTCGACGAGAAGGCAGGCGTCCGCACGCTGAGCGGGATCCGTTTCTTCGAGCGCGGCAGCGGCCAGCTCTGGCTCGGCGACGACGCCGATCCGCCGTTAGGCGAGATCGCCCGCGCGGTGCGCGACACGCTGGCGAAGCAGGGCGCGAGCTTCTTCGCCGACCTCGTCGCGGCGACCGAGCTGCGTCCGCGGCAGGTGCGTGACGGGCTGCGCGAGCTGGTCGCGGCGGCGCTCGTCACGAGCGATGCGCCGGACGCGGCACGCGACGTCGCGCGGTGGCGAGCGATGCCGACCGCGCCGGGACGCGGTGTCGCGCCCGACCCGACGCGCTGGCTCCCCGAGGACTTCACGGCATCGCGCCCGGTCGTTCAGCGCCGCGCGAACCTGAGGCGACTCCCGAAGTGGCGGCGTCCTGATCTCCCCGGTGCGCGCGATGAGAACGCGGTCTGGCAGGGTCGATGGACGCTGCTGCGTACGCCGGGCGTCCTCGGTGCACCGCTTCCGGAAGAAGAAAAAGCCGAGCGTGTGGCGCGGCAGTGGCTTGATCGGTATGGGATCGTGTCGCGTGACTGGTGGCGACGCGAGAAGCCGGCGGTGGCGTGGCGCTCCATCTATTACGAGCTGCGCAAGCTCGAGCTGCGCGGCGAGGTGCGGCGCGGCTACTTCGTCCGCGGGCTCGCCGGTGCGCAGTTCGCGCTCCCCGATGCGATCGAGCTGCTGCGCGCGGCGGCTCACGATCCAGGCGCGCCGCTCGTCGTGATTCGCGCCAGCGATCCGGCGAATGCGTATTCGCTCCGCACCGAGCCGCCGCGTGCGGTTCATGAACGGCCCCGCGGGCGCGATGCACTCCTCGTGATGCGCGCCGGTCATGTCCTGCTCGCGAGCGAGGCGCGTGGCAAGCGGCTCTCGATTGCGCCGGAGATCTCCGACAACGAGCTCACCGCCGGTGTCCGGGCACTGCTGCGTGCGCTCCAGGAAGCGAACACCGCGACGCGCGACCTCATCGTCGAAACGATCGATGGCCGGCCGGCCGTGACGAGCCCGCGCGCACCGGCGTTCGCCGCCGCCGGCTTTCGCGCGACGCCAGGAGGTCTCCGATACTATGCATCGCTTGGCTAGCGCTTCATATTCCCCCCGATGATGAAAGCCCCCCGGGTGCATCACTCATGACATCGCCGTCGCAGCCGACGACCGATCGTCTCGTCGTGATCACCGGCGTCGGCCGGGCCGGACAGGCCGGGGAAGCAATCGCCGCGGCATTCGCGCGCGATGGCGCCGAGCTCGTGCTGCTCGACCGCGATGCCGGCGTCGCCGAGCGGGCGAAGGAGATCGGGAAGGGCGGCGCGCGAGTGCGCGGGATCGTCGCTGACCTCACCGACCCGGCGGATTCGCTGCGCGCCGCCCGTGAAGCGTTAGGCAGCGACGATCGTCCGCTCGCGGCGCTCGTCGCCGCGGCCGGCGGGTTCGCGATGAGCGGCCCGGTCGGCGAGAGCGACCCGTCGGTGTTCAGCCGCCAGATCGCGATCAGCCTGACGACCGCGTATCTCTCGACGCGCGCCTTCATGCCGGCGCTGCGCCGCGGGCGTGGCAGCATCGTCTACTTCGGTGCGGCCGCTGTCCTGCCCGGCGGGATGGTCGCCGAGAAGAGCGCATACGCGGCGGCGAAGGCAGGGGCGCTCGCGCTGATGCAGGCGGTGTCGCAGGAGGAGCGGAAGAATGGTGTCCGCGCGAATGCGGTCGCGCCGACGATGATCCGCACCGCGGCGAACGTGAGCGACATGGGCGCGGACCGGAACTACGTCGAGCGCGAGTCGGTCGCCGACGTGGTACGCTGGCTCTGCTCGGACGCGGCGCGCGACGTGACCGGGCAGACGATCCGGCTCGGCGCCTGATGGCGAAGCGCAAGGCTGGCCGCCGCTCGTCGATGCCCCGCTTCCCCGAAGCGGAGTCGCCGCGGCGCATCGACGAGCTCGAAACCCCGTCGCTGATCGTCGACCTCGACCGGCTGGCGACCAACCTCGAGGCGATGGCGACGTACACCGCGCTCCACGGCCTCACCCTCCGCCCGCACGTCAAGACGCACAAGTCGCCGCGCATCGCCGCCGACCAGATCCGGCTCGGCGCGTTAGGCCTGACGTGCGCGACGACGCGCGAGATGGAGGTGATGGCCGACGTCTCGAAGGACCTGCTGCTCGCCTATCCGCCGATCGGCGCGGCGAAGCTGGCCCGGCTGATGACGCTCCCGCGCGACGCCCGCCTGACGGTCGCCGTCGACTCGGTCACCGCGATCGAGCAGCTGGCGAGCACGGCGCGGGTCGTCGACCGCGAGGTCGGCGTCTACATCGAGCTCGACGTCGGGATGCATCGCGTCGGGGTGGCGACGCCCGAGGAGGTGGTGAAGCTGGCGCAGCTCGTCTGGCGCAGCCCGCCGCTTCGCTTCGCCGGGATCGCCTTCTACCCCGGTCACATCCGCGAACCCCTGGCGAAACAGGGACCGGCAATCGAGAAGCTCGGCGCCGATGTCAGGCGGACGATCGACGCGCTCGAGCGCGAAGGACTTCCCCCGGCGGTGGTGAGCGGCGGCTCGACGCCGGCCGCGTGGCGGATGCACGAAGTGGATGGGCTGACCGAGGTCCGTCCCGGCACCTACGTCTACAACGACCGCGTCACCGCCGCGATCGGCGCCTGCAGCTGGGACGACTGCGCGCTCACCGTCGCCGCGACGGTGGTCAGCATCGCCGTCCCCGGCCAGGTCGTCGTCGACGCCGGCACCAAGGCGTTAGGCAGGGAGCCCATGCGCGGCGCCGAAGGGGAGGGCTTCGGCGCGCTGCTGGATCGCCCTGAGCTCGTCGTCGCGCGGATGTCCGAGGAGCACGGCATCATCGAGCTCGGCGACAGCGACTGGCGCCCGAAGATCGGTGACCGCGTCCGGATCGTGCCGAACCATGTCTGCATCGTCGTCCATCTCTTCGACGAGATCTACGGCGTCCGCGGCGACGTCGTCGAGACGAGCTGGCCCGTTGCGGCACGAGGC
>JAICUE010000281.1 GCA_025936015.1 Gemmatimonadaceae bacterium | reverse complement strand
TTCGACGCGCACATCGTCGAGACGCACCACAACGCGAAGAAGGACGCGCCGTCAGGCACGGGAGCCCTCCTTCGCGACGTCGTCGCGGCTCAGCTGAAACGCGACGTTCCGGTGACGAGCGTTCGCGTTGGCAGCGTGCCCGGTACGCACGAGCTGATTTTCGACGCGCCTTTCGAGCAGATCCGGCTGACCCATCAAGCGCGCGACCGTCGCGTGTTCGCCGACGGGGCGCTCCTCGCCGCGCGCTGGCTCATCGGCCGTCGCGGCGCCTTCGACATGACCGACCTCCTCGACGGACTCCTCCATGATGCCTAACGGTATGCTCGGCTGCGGCACGGCGCTCGTCACCCCGTTCGCCGATGACGGCAGCATCGACGAGCGCGCGCTGCGAAAGCTGGTCGACTGGCAGATCGACGAGGGTATTCATTTCCTCGTGCCGTGCGGGTCCACCGGGGAGGCCGCGACGATGACGCTCGCCGAACACCGCCGGGTGGTCGAGATCGTCGTCGACCAGGCGCGCAAACGCGTACCAGTGGTCGCCGGTGCCGGCTCGAACGACACCCGGAAGGCGATCGAGCTGTCACGCGAGATGCAGGCGGCGGGAGCCGACATGCTCCTTCATGTCTCGCCGATGTACAACAAGCCGCCACAGCGCGGGATCATCGCGCACTTCCGCGCGATCGCTGACGCCACCGAGCTGCCGATCATCATCTACAACGTGCCCGGCCGGACGGGCAGCAACATCGAAGCGCGGACGTGCCTGACGCTCGCCGAGCATCCGCGGATGGTTGCGGTGAAGGAGGCGAGCGGGAACCTCGGCCAGATCATGGAGATCATCCGTGATGCGCCGGACGGATTTCAGGTGTTGTCGGGGGACGACGCGCTGACGCTCGCCGTGATGACCGCAGGGGGCTCGGGAATCGTTTCGGTGGTGTCGAACGTCGCGCCGCGGCGAATGGCCGGCCTCGCTGAAGCATGCGCGGCTGGGAATCTTGCCGCGGCGCGGGCGCACCAGCGCGCGCTCATGCCGCTCATGCATGCCGCCTTCATCGAATCGAATCCGATTCCCGCGAAGACAGCGCTGGCGATGATGAAGAGGATCGGAAGCACGGTCCGGCTGCCACTCGTGCCGCTCGACGAAAAGCACCTGCCGCTGCTACGCAGCGCACTCGAGGCCGCGGGCGTGACGGCATGACGGACTCGCACGACGACCTCGCGCGCGACATCGAGCGGTTCGCCGCGACGCCGGCGGGGAATCCGCTGCCCGACGACGCCGGGCGGGCAGTGGAAGCAGTGCTCGACGCACTCGAGAGCGGCGAGCTTCGGGCGGCGACGCGCGCGCCTGACGGCAGCTGGGAGGCGGTGCCGTGGGTCAAGAGAGCGATCCTGCTCGGCTTCCGGATGTCCCCGGTGGTTGCGATGCCATACGCAGGCATCGGTTTCGTCGACAAGCGGACGATGCCTCCACGCTCGTTCGTCCCCGAAGATGGGGTACGGCTGGTCCCAGGCGGGTCCGCCGTCAGGCGCGGCGCACACCTCGCGGCCGGGGTGGTCTGCATGCCGCCGATGTACGTGAACGTCGGCGCCTGGGTCGGCACGGGGACGATGATCGACTCCCACGCACTTGTCGGTTCGTGCGCGCAGGTAGGGGCACGCGTCCATCTCTCGGCGGCGGCGCAGATCGGCGGGGTGCTCGAGCCGGTGAACGCGTCGCCGGTGGTGATCGAAGACGACGTCATGGTCGGCGGCAACTGCGGCGTGTACGAAGGCACCGTCGTCAGGCGGGGCGCGGTGCTCGGTGCCGGCGTCATCCTCACGCGCGCGACACCGGTGTTCGATCTCGTCCGCGAAACGGTGCACCGCGGGAGCGCCGACCGGGCGCTCGAGATTCCGGAAAACGCGGTCGTCGTTCCGGGGGCGCGGCAGGTGAACGGCGATTGGGCACGAGCGCAGGGGCTCGCCCTCCAGACGCCCGTGATCGTCAAGTACCGCGACGAAAAGACGGACGTCGCGACGGCGCTCGAGCAATGGCTCCGCTGATCGTCGGCGGAGAGATCCGCGTTCCCGGCGACAAGTCCATCTCGCATCGCGCCTTGATGCTTGCCGCGCTCGCGACTGGTGAATCGCGCGTGCGCGGCATCCTCGGCAGCGCCGACGTCCACTCGACGGCCGGCGCACTGCGAGCGTTAGGCGCCGCGGTGCCGACGCTCGGCAATGAGCTGAGGATCGTCGGTGCCGGGTTGCACGGGCTTCGAGCCCCGGACATTCCGCTCGACTGCGGCAACAGCGGCACCACGACCCGGCTGCTGGCGGGGATCTGCGCGGGCTATCCGTTCGCATCGCAGTTCATCGGCGACGCGAGCCTGTCGCGGCGGCCGATGCGACGGATCGCGCAGCCGCTCGAGAGCATGGGCGCCGAAGTGTCGCTTACCGGCAGCGGCCTGCCGATGACGGTGCGGGGCGGAACGCTCCGAAGCGTCGACTGGGAGAACGAGAAATCGAGTGCCCAGGTGAAGAGCGCAATCCTTCTCGCCGCGCTCGTTGGCGGAGTGGCAGCGACAGTGCGTGAGCGCGAACGATCGCGCGATCATACCGAGCGCATGCTGCGGTCCAGCGGTGTCGCGGTCACGACGCAGGGCGACGCCGTCAGCATCAGCCCTGCGGAGTCGCTCAGTGCGTTCGACATCGACGTGCCTGGCGACCCGTCGTCGGCGGCGTTCTTCGCCGCGCTCGCCGCGCTGGCCGGCGGCGGTTCGCTGCGGATGCCCGGCGTCGGGCTCAACCCGACGCGGACCGGGTTTTACGATGCGGTGCGGCGGATGGGTGCCGACGTCGCGATCACCGATGAACAGGAACAGGGGGGCGAGCCCGTGGGCACGCTGGTGGTGACCGCCAGTGGGTCGTTGCGGGCGACGACCGTCGGCGGGGCGGTCATCCCGACGATGATCGACGAGCTGCCACTGCTCGCGTGCGTAGCAGCGCGCGCCGAGGGGACGACCGAGATCACCGGCGCCGCCGAATTGCGGGTGAAGGAGAGCGACCGGATCGCGACGGTCGTCGGCAATCTGCGAACGTTAGGCGCGGAGGCCGAAGAGCTTCCAGACGGGCTCCGCGTCACCGGCAGCGATCGTCCGCTGCGCGGTCATGTAATCACGCACGGCGATCATCGCCTGGCGATGGCGTTCGGAATCCTCGCCGCGCTTCCCGGCAACGAGATCACCATCGACGATCCGGAGTGCGCGGTGGTGTCGTTCCCCGGCTTCTGGGCGTTGCTCGCCGAGACAACCGGCGGATCGCGTGAGGCACGCCACCGCGAGCGCTCCCCCCGCGCGTAGATTTCCGTCATGCACGATGCGACCCCCCTCCACGTTCCCGCTGTCGCGGACCCGAATCGGAAGATCGTCGTCGCCATCGACGGTCCGGCGGCATCGGGGAAGTCGTCGACTGCGCAGTGGGTCGCGCAGAAGCTTGGCTTCCGTCATGTCGACTCCGGCTCGCTCTACCGCGCAGTGACAGCCGCGCGCCTCCGTGCCGGCGGGTCGCCTGACGAGTGGTCAGAACCGTCCGTGCTCGCGGTCGCGCGGCAGGTGTCGCTGCGCCCGACCGAAGGCGGCTTCATCCCGCTCATCCGCGGTGAGCCGGCCGACGGCGAGATCCGCGGCGGGGAAGTGACACGCGAAGTCTCGCGCGTGGCGCGAATGCCGGGTGTGCGCGAGTGGGTGAACGCCGAAGTTCGGCGCGCGGCCACGGGAAGCGACGTCGTGGTGGACGGGCGCGACATCGGTACCGTCGTGTTTCCCGACGCGCAGATCAAGATCTTCCTCGTCGCCGACCCATGGGAGCGCGCAAAACGGCGCCTCGTTCAGCGACTGTCGCGCCGCCCGACGGACGCCGAAGTCGCCGAAGAGACGGAACGGCTCGTCCAGCGCGACGCGCGCGACTCGATGCAGACCGTGCAGGCGCGCGACGCGATCCTCATCGACACGACGTACCTCACGCAGGCCGACCAGGTGGAACGGATTGTCGCGCTGGCGAAAGGAGTGGGGCGAAGAGGGTCCTGACGTCCCCCTCTGCCTCTTGATCGCCTCAAGCGCGATTCGCCGCTCACGGTGCAGGCAGGCAGAAGGCATCAGGCGCCGTGAGCGCCGCGCAGCTAACCGCCGCGGAAGCACCAACTTGCGTCCCACGACTAATCCATCTACTTTGAATGGTTCTAGCCGCTCGCACCCGGGCGGCCCCTTCTCATTTCTTGCCTCGACGCGGCGAGGTCAACTCCGCGTATCAGGAGCTTTCTGATCGGTATGCCCGAACTCGACACCACTTCAACCGGCGGGACGATGACGCAGGAGAAGCGCGACCTGCAGCGCGAGAAGCGCGATGCGCAGCGCGCGCAGCTCCGTCCCCTCATCAACCGCCGCCCCGAACTCTACGACGAGGACGACTACTCGTCGGACGAGTACGACCGGATGATGGAGCTGTACAACGGCACGCTCGCCTCGATCGACGAGGGCGAGATCGTGAAGTCGCGAGTGCTCGACATTCGCGACAACATGGTCGTGCTCGACA
>JAICUE010000046.1 GCA_025936015.1 Gemmatimonadaceae bacterium | reverse complement strand
TAGTCAACGTCGCGCGACGGCGCGATCTGTTTTTGCGCAGCCGCTCGACGTATGTGGCGGTCAGGGTAGCGGTATCGGCGGCTGGTTCGGCCGCGCGGCTGGCCGCCCGGCTGCGCCGGTGCCTAACGAGTCGGCGAGCGCGCGCGATCGAGCGAGTGCCGCGCGCCCGGGATCATCGCCGGCAACGATGTCCCGCTCGACACCGGCCCGCAGCGCCTGGAGGTCCGTGTCGCTGGCGCGGTTCGCGAGCAGCGAGACGACGCTCTCGCCGGCGACGCGTACTGGGGCGCCGCGCGAGACGAGATCGGTGATCACGACGAGCGGCACGGTGAGGCTGCCGTCGCCGCGGCTCGCCGGCGCAGCCGCACGCAGGCGGCGCAGCAGCTCCGGTGACGCGCCGGCATGGATGGCGTTCGCCGCCGCGACGACTTCGCTCACCGATGCGCCGCTGCCTAACGCTGCACCGGCGGCGCGCAGCTCGCTCGCCAGCCGGTGAACCGCGACGAGGATGCGGCTGTCGTCCGCACCCTTGAGCAGTCCTTCGGCGGCCTTGGCGACCAGTGCATCGCCGGGCAGCCCCTCGCGGTCGAGCGAGTCGGCAGTCGCACGGACTGCAGCGCGCGCCGGTCCGCCCAGCTTCGCGAGCGGATCGTTGCGCTGCTGCGCTGGAGCCCGCGATGGAACGGCAAGCAGCGCGATGCCGAGCGAGATCGCCGCGCCGAGGGAGCGGAACGGCGACCGGGCAGATGAGCGGTTGCTCATGTGTGCGAGTGGCTCACGAGCACCACCGAGTTGGGACGGCCGAAGTCATCGCCGCCGGTGCGCGGCGCGGCAGGATCGGCAGTGATGTCGCCGTCGACGACGAAAGCATAGACGTGGCGGCCGGCGGGAAGATCGACGTCGAGTTCCCAGAGCCCGGTGTCGGCCATGCGGCGCATCGGCGCCGCCACGGGATTCCAGAGATTGAAATCGCCGACGAGCGCGACGCGGCGCGCATCGGGTGCGACGAGCACGAAGTGCGTGGGGCTGTCCGCCCGTTCCGTCGCGGCGCTGACCGTCGTGGCCGGCGCGGCGACAGGTTGCCCGCTCGCCGCGTTGGCAGTGACGTTGTGGCGGGCAGTGAGGAGGCCAGCCGCGAACAGCGCAGCCGCGGCCGCCACCGCGGTCGGCCACGCGAGCACGAGTCGCCGGCGGCCGTCAGCGTCAGGCGCTCGGCCCGGTCGCGTCGCGCGCTCGAGGTTCGCGAGGACACCGTCACGCCACTCGCGGCGAACTCCAACCTCGGCTCGGAGCGCTCGCGCCGCGCGGGCCACGCGCGGATCGAGCGGCTCGTCCGCGGCCAACTCTCTCATCTGATGATCGTCAGGCATTCGTGCGCGCATCTTCGTCCTCCAGCAGGTCGCGCATCCGTTCGCAGGCCCGGCGTACGCGCATCTTCAGCGCGCTGATCCCCGCGCCGGTGACGCCGGCCATCTCTTCGTAGCTCAGTCCCTCGACATGCTTCAGGAGGAAAGCCTCCCGATGCTTCGGCTCGAGCTGCTCGAGCGCCCATTGCACCGCGCTCAGGTCGTCGCCGCCCGGCGGCGCCTCGCCGGCGACTTCGCGGTCCGCGGCGTCGACCGCGATGAATCGATCGCGCCGTCCGCGTGTCGCCAGCGCGGTGCGGCAGCGGTTCGCGACGATGCTGAGCAGCCAGGTACGAAAGTCACGAGTCGACTCATAGGTGCCTAACGCGCGGTGGGCGCGAACGAGCGCTTCCTGCAGGACGTCTTCGGCATCATCGCGGTTGCCAAGCATTCGCGTCGCGTAGCGAAGGCACACCGGCGCGTGGCGGTCCACGAGAATCGCGAACGCTCGCGTGTCGCCGTCGAGCGCGCGCGCCACTGCATCGGCGTCGTCCATCGTGCAGAGGCTTACCCACGCGACTGGCGGTGCGTCACTTCTCGCCGATTCGAATGCCGCCGCGGGCACGGCACGCCCGACGTGAAGCGTCACGGCGCGGGAACGAGGACGAGCCCCGCGCTGCCGCCGAAGTCGTCCGGCACCGCCGTCGTCCCGGGCGGAGCGGTCCATGGGCCATCGTCAATTCGCAGGTTGACGCGGTGCGGACCAGGCGCGAGATGCAGTCGCGCGAACCACCGGCCGTCGGCGGCGCGAGCGAGCGCGATCGGTTGCCACTCCGTGAAGTCGCCCGACAGGGCGACCGCGCGTGCGGCGGGGGCGAACACCAGGATGCGGTACGTGCTCTCGTCGAGTGGCACGATCTCGAAGCGGCGAGCACCGGCTCGGGTGTCCGCGTCGTCGGTAGTGACCGTTCGAGCAACCGTTTGATGCGCGAGCCGGATCCCGAGCGTGGCGTAACCACTGTGGGCACCGGCGAGCCGCGAGAGCTCAGGCCTGGTGCCGACCGCGCCGACGAGCCAGACGCCGGGCTGGAGTCGCGCCGCCATCTCCAACGCGCCCCATCCGATGGATGGCGTATGCGCCCCGGACATCCACCCGCCGACGGTTGCCGAGGTGGCGAAGCGCGCGCGAGTGAGCGAGGCGTCGAGCTCTCCGGTCATCCAGCGCGCCGATACCGCGCGCGACACCGGCTGCCCGGCGATCTGACGCGTCCGGGTCGTCCAGCCCAGCGTATCGGACCACACGCTGTCAGTGACGAGTTGAGGCGCCCCCATGCGCTCCTCGTGGACGATACCTCGCGCCGCGCCCGTCGAGGCGCTCAATGCCAACCCCTTCACTCGGCGCGTCAGGCCTAACGTGAGCTCGTGGAGGGCATCGCGATAGATGGTCGTCCGCGCCGAGGGGAGCCGGCCAGAATCGCTGGCGAGCGCCTGCTGCGCGGTGAACGGCGCGACGGAGCCCCGGTAGCTGAGCCAGGTGCTGCCGCCCGGCGAGGAGAGCGCGAGCGCCGCGCCAGCGCGGTAGCCGCCAAATCGCACTGGTGCGAGCGCCGGGTTGGCGACCGCGTTCGCGCTGAACACGAGCGTATGCGCCTGGCAGACAGGTACGGCGATCGCCGCGCCGAGGAGCGATGACAGGCGCGCGGTTGGCTCCATGTCCGACTGGACCGCCGGGCCGGCGATGACCGTCGTGCTCATCGCGCACCGTGTGTTGTACGCACTGCCGCCGACGGGGCCGCCATCACCGCTCGGGACGCGCCAGAGCAAGGGCGGGACGGGAGCAGCCGCTGCAACTGCCTGCGCCGCCGCGGTGATCGGCAGCGTCGACCCGACGAGCGCACTCGCGAGAATCGCCACCATCCTCGATGTCCTGCTCGACGCGAGCCCGGTCACAACGCCTCCGTTGCAGTTGGCTTCGCTGCCGCGCGCGCACAGCGCGAGGCTTCCCGTCAGCATACCACCGGACTCACCGTCTCGTCACATTTCGCTTCGTCGTCGAGGCGACGGTGAATTCCGACGCGAGGGCGCGTGACGCGGCGCGCGGTCTGCGGGTACACACAGTAACAAGCTTCACTTCGAACCTCGCCACTCCTCCTGGAGGTCACCCATGAGAATGAACCGCTTGCTCTGCGCGGTCGCCGTACCTGCAATGATGCTCGCCGTCGGCGCGTGCGACAACGACAAGGCAGTCGCACCCGATAATCAGCTCACAGCGACCGTCAGCGGGACGACCGGTGCGGTCTTCTCGCAGCCCTCGGATACCACACCCGTCGGTTCGACCGCGGCGACGATTCACGGCAGCGTCATCCTGATCACGGTCACACCGAGCAATGGGCAGCCGGTGGATACGTCGCACACGTCGCCGATCGCCGGCGCGCGGCTCAGCCTCTCGCAGCGCGTGAACAACAATGGCACGGTCACGCAGGTTCCCTACGCGCAGACGACGTCCGACGCGAATGGGGCCTTCTCCTTCGGCGAAGTGCCAGCCGGCTATTACGTGCTGAAGGCGGATGCCCCCGACGGCGCGAGCTATCCAGGCGCCCAGGCATACATCGCGACCTCCGTCCCCGACATCGCGGTCGAATTCCGACTGGTCACGGGACTCTAGCCGCTCGCACGCGCCGGTCACCCGCATCGCGGTGACCGGCGCCACTGGCAGACCCGCATGGATTGTCTGAAGTTGCAGGCGAACGCGTTACATCGCCTGGCGACCCGGACTCCATGAGGATGAAACAGATCTGGCTCTGCATCACCGCCGCCGCGCTCGCGATCGGCTGCGGGAAACACGAAGCACACCGTCCCCCGGTGCACAAGCGGCCGAACGAGCTTCACGTGTACGTCGACACGACGGGAGCGGTGGAGCTCGAGGAGCGTGCGATGTCGCTCGACTCGGTGAAGATGCTCCTCGCCGCGCAGAAAGCGTCAGGCAAAGTCGTGTACTACACGCGCGAGCGACCGGGGAGCGCTCCGACCCCGGCGCAGTGGGTCGTCTTCGCCCAGATCCGCGCGGTCGGACTCCCGATCCGCTTCGAGGGAGACACGCTGCCCTACACGCTCGGCGACTCGCAATAACCGATCGGCGCCTGATGAACCTTCGTCCCGCGATCGTCATCGCTGTCGTCGCCTGTGGGTCGCCGGCGCGCCTTCCGCTCGCCGCTGGAATCGGCCCGCATCCGCAGCTGCCGGCACCGAGCACCTCGCTGATCCCGCTCGTGAACATCGCGCCGGCGAAGGGGTGGCCGGCCGGCGCGCATCCGGCCCCCGGAGCGGGGCTCGCCGTCGCGGCCTTCGCCACCGGACTCGATCATCCGCGCTGGCTCTACGTCCTGCCTAACGGCGACGTGCTGGTCGCCGAGACGAATGGTCCGAAGCGCCCGCGGAACAATCCCGGCATCAAGGGCTGGTTCACCGACCGGTTCCAGAAGAAGGCCGGCTCGGCGGTGAAGAGTGCGGATCGCATCACCCTCCTCCGCGATGCCGACGGCGATGGTGTCGCCGAGACACGCACCACTTTCCTCGACGGCCTTTCATCCCCGTTCGGGATGTCGCTCGTCGGCAGCACACTGTACGTCGCCAACACCGACGGCCTCGTCCGCTTTCCGTATGCGACCGGCGACACGGTGATCACGGCGCAGGCGGCGAAGGTCGTCGATCTTCCCGCCGGTCCGATCAATCACCATTGGTCGAAGAACGTCATCGCCAGCCGCGATGGCTCGCGGCTCTACGTGGCCGTCGGCTCGAACAGCAACGCTGGCGAGCGCGGGATCGGCGCCGAGACAGATCGCGCGGCGATCTGGGACGTCGATCCGTCGACCGGCGCCCATCGCATCTACGCGTCCGGTCTGCGCAACCCGGTGGGCATGGCCTGGGCACCGGAGACCGGCGCATTGTGGGTCGCGGTCAACGAGCGCGATGAGCTCGGGAGCGACCTCGTGCCTGACTACATGACCGCCGTCCACGACGGAGCGTTCTACGGATTTCCGTACAGCTACTACGGGCAGCACATCGACAAGCGGGTGAAGCCGCGGCGGCCCGACCTCGTCGCAACCGCGGTGGTCCCCGATTACGCGTTAGGCGCGCATACCGCGTCGCTCGGCCTGTTCTACGCCGCGACGACGTCGCTCCCGGCACCGTTCGCCAACGGGATGTTCGTCGGCCAGCATGGGTCGTGGAACCGGAAGCCGCGCAGCGGCTACATGGTCGTCTTCGTTCCGTTCGCGAACGGCGTTCCCGCCGGCGCGCCGGTCGATGTTCTCTCCGGCTTTCTCGACGGCGACGGCAACGCGATGGGGCGGCCGGTCGGCGTCGTGATCGACGCGCGCGGGGCCCTGCTCGTCGCCGATGATGTCGGCAATACGGTGTGGCGGGTGACGCGGCGATAGTCGTGCGTGGGATCCGCTGGTAGCGCGCGGCCGTCGACGCGTTAGCTTGGGCTCGACGTTTCATTCCCGCCACGCCCGAGGATTGCCAATGATTCGACGCCGCATCCCGCTCGCCCTCAGCTGCGCCATGCTCGCCGCCGCCTGCCGCCCGGGCGCGCCGGTCACCGCAACCAACCCGTCGCCGGCCCACGCGCCGCTGGTGATGCCGCCGCGGCTCATCCCGGCGCCAGCGCAGATGACCGTCGGCACCGGCGCGCCGTTCGCGATCACGAGGGAGACGGTGATCCGCGTCGACAATGGCAACGCCGAGGCGCTGCAGGTCGCCGAAGCGTTAGGCACGATGCTGCGGACGCCGACCGACTTCCCGCTCGTCGCGACGCTCGTGCCGGCCGGATCGCCGGATGTGGCGCCGGGAACGAGCGCGATCCACCTCGCCCTCGCCCCAGACCGCAGCGCGCTCGGCGACGAGGGCTACGAGCTCGTCGTCAACTCCGACGCGGTACGGCTCACCGCCTATCGGCCGGCCGGACTCTTTCACGGCATCGAGACACTGCGGCAGCTGCTGCCGGTGAAGATCGAGTCGGAGATCGGGGTGGATCGGCAGGCGTGGAACATCCCGGCGGTCACGATCACCGACACGCCGCGCTTCGCCTGGCGTGGCGCGATGCTCGACGTCGCCCGCCATTTCTACACCGTGAAGGAGGTCGAGCAGTTCATCGACATCGCGGCGCTGTACAAGCTGAACGTGGTGCACCTGCACCTCTCCGACGATCAGGGGTGGCGCATCGCGATTCCCTCGCGGCCGCTCCTGACGAGCGCCGGCAGCCTGTCGCAGGTCGGTGGCGGCCCCGGCGGATTCTACACGGCCGACGATTACGCCGAGATCACGCGTTATGCGCAGGCGCGCTACATCACGATCGTCCCCGAAGTCGAGATGCCGGGGCACAGCTACGCGGCGATCGCGGCGTACCCTAACGTTGCGTGCGCGAACCGTGCGGTAGGCAGCAGCTACACCGGCACCGACGTCGGCTGGAGCACGTTCTGCGTCGACAGTGCGGCGACGTACACGATGCTCGATGACATCATCCGCGACCTCGCGGCAATGACGCCGGGCAAGTACATCCACATCGGCGGCGACGAGGTGCAGACGCTGACGCCGGCGCAGTACATCAAGTTCGTCGAGCACGTGCAGCAGATCGTGACCAGCCATGGCAAGCAGATGGTCGGCTGGGAGGAGATCACGAAGGCCCACCTGCTCCCGACGACGATCGCGCAACAGTGGAAGAGCGACTCAGCGACCGCGGCGCTGCAATACGGGTCGAAGCTGATCATGTCGCCGTCCGACAAGGTCTACCTCGACATGAAGTACGACGCGACTACCGAGCTCGGCTTGCACTGGGCCGGCTATGTCGAGGTCCGCGACGCCTACGACTGGGATCCAGCCACGTACATGAAGGGAGTCCCCGAGAGCGCGATCATCGGAGTCGAGGCACCGCTCTGGAGCGAGACGCTGGCCAACATCACGGCGGCCGAGTACATGCTGATGCCGCGGTTGCCAGCGGTCGCCGAAGTCGGCTGGACGCCGCAGGCAAACCGGAACTGGGACGACTTCCGGACGCGCCTCGCCGCCCACGCCGCGCGCTGGAACCAGATCGGCATCAACTGGTACCGCTCGCCGCAGATCGCGTGGTGAGCATCGCCTGACGGCGCGAGGGGCCGGGCGTCAGGCACTGCCGCAACGCAGTCCTGATGCCTGGCCCCCGGCGCCTAACGGCGGTTGCTCAGGGAAAGGGCCGCGGACGCGGCCACGGCCAGGGCCACGGGTTGAAGTGGTTGTTGCCGGCCAGGCCACGGACGGCCACCTCGCGCACGCGCGGGTCCTTCGAGTCGAGCAGCTCGGTCAGCGCGCTCTCCGAGCGCTCGCCCGACTTCAGCAGCGCGCGGATGAGCGCGCGACCGACCTCCGAGCTCTGCTCGCTCTTCAACGCATCGCGAATCGCCGGGAGCGCCGACGAGTCGCCAATCTGCCCGAGTGCCCACGCCGCCTTGAGCCGCGTGTCGGCGCTCTGATCCTTCAGTGCCTGGAGCAGGCCGGCCGGCGCGCGGCCGTCTTCCGCGATCTGGCCAACGCCCCACGCGGCGGTGCCGCGGACGCGCGAGCTCTTGTCGCTCGCCGCGATCTGGCCGAGAACGTCGGTCGATGCGCGATCGCCGATCTGGGCGAGCGCCCATACCGCGGTCTCCCGCACGCGATCGTCGGCATCGCTCTTCGCGGCCGCAGCGAGCGCACTCGTCGCCGAGTGTTCCTCGATCTGGCCCAGTGCCCAGGCGGCCATCTCGCGGACGTTCGCGTCGTTGTCCTTCGCCAGCGTGCTGGCGAGCGCGTCGACCGCCTCGTGCGCCTCGAGCTCGCCTAACGCCCAGGCCGCGACGCGACGAACCGACGCCGCATCGTCCTGCCGCACGACGCGGATGAGCGCCGCCGTGGCGGCGGTCGAGTCCATCCGCCCGACGGCGACTACCGCCGCGCCGCGGACCATCGCGTCCGGGTCGCGGAACAGTCCGGTGAGCGCACCGAGCGCCTTGCCGCTCTCGAGCCTGCCTAACGCCCAGGCCGCGTTGGCGCGGACTCCGCGCTCCGTATCGCGAAGGCTGGCGATCAATGCGTCAGTCGCGCTCTCGGCGCCGACGAGCCCGAGGCCGAGCGCGGCGACTTCGCGCAGTGGACCATTGCCACTCTGAAGCTTCGAGATCAGGCCGGGAGCGACGACCGAGTCGTCGGCGCGGCCGATCAGTCTCACGGAGAGTTCGCGGACGCAGGCGTCGTCCGACGACAAGGAACTGAGCAGTCGCTGGACGTCGGCGGCCGAGAGCGCGGCGACGTCGTCGTCATCGTCGTCGCCGCGATGGCGTGCCCGTTCTTCGGGGAGCACCGCGCGCGGCAGCGGAGTCGCGGGTGCGTCGGCCCATCCGTTCCAGCCGTAGTTGCGAACGGCCTGCGCCGCGAGCGAGCAGATGAGCGGCGGTGCACCGTGCGCGGCGGCGAGCAGAGCGCCGACATTGAAGCCGTCCGCGGGCCGAATGAATCTCTCCGGCTGCTCGATGATCCCGTCGAAGGCGCGGCTGCCGCGCTCGATGATCACGGCTTCGTCGCCGCTGAATGCAGGACCGCTGCCGGTGAGCGACATCAGGGCCGCGGCGAGGGCGAGCGAGTAGATGCGTTGCATGAGAACTCCGCTGTGATCGGCCGCGTGCGGCCGGGTGGCTGTTGAAATTTCAGCATCATACCGGACGAGAGCGGGCGTCGCCGTGACGCCCGGGCTCACTGCCTAACGCGCGCTCAGGGGTACGGCCGCGGCTCCGGCCAGGGCCAGGGCCAGGGACCGGCCGCGTCGCCGCCGGCGAGCGCGCGCACTGCCATCGACTTGATCCGCGGATCCGGGGACTCGAGGAGGCCACGGATCGCGTCCACCGATTTCTCGCCCATCGCGGCGATTGCGCGGATGTAGGAGATCTGGAGATCCTTGTCGGTCTCCGTCTTCAGCGCCGCCTGGAGCGCGGGGGCGGCCTGTGGGTCCTCGATCTCGTACAACGCCCACGCCGCGAGCTCGCGGGTTCGCGGATCCTTGTCCTTGAGCAGGGCGGTCAGCGCCGGCGGCGCGGTGCGCGGCTCGATGTTGCCGATCGCCCACGCCGCGCGGCGCCGCACCGACATGCTCGAGTCGCTCAGTGCGGCGACGAGCGCATCGACCGCCGAGCGGTCGCCGACGTTGCCTAACGTCCAGGCGGCGGTCGCCCGGACCTTCGTGCTGGCGTCGCTCTTCAGCGCGGTGGACAGCGCGGCCGTCGCGACGGTCCGCTCGTTGCCATCGGCCAGCGCCCACGCGGCCATCTCGCGGACGTCTTCGTCCTTGTCGTGCGTCACCGCGTTGGCGAGCGCCTCGACCGCGACCTGGTTGTCGGCATACTCGGACAGCCCCCACGCGGCGACCCGCCGCAGCTCCGCGCTCGTGTCGCTGCGCAGGACCTGGGCGAGCAGCACCGGCCGGTCATCCGAGTCCTTGGCACCGGGACGCGGCGCGGCGATCAGTCGGCGGAGCGCAGCGACTCCCTCCGGACGCGACTCCCGAGCGAGTTCGCGCGCCACATCGGGACCGGCGCGCTCGGAATCGGCGTCGTGCGAAGCGTCGCGTGCGACCTCGTTCGAGACCCTGCTGGTCACCTTGCTCGTCACCCGGTTGGCGACGCGCTCACTGACCCGCCGCTCGATCTTCTGGTAGGCGTACCCACCGGGCGCGGAGCGCTGCTCGAACGGTTGCTCGACGGGCTGCTCCGTGGGCCGTGACTCGACCGGCTGCGCGGACCGAGTTGCCGACGCCGCGCGCGAGCTGTCCGGCGCGGATTGGCTCTGTCCCTGCGCGCGACGCGCCGGGGCAGCGGCGCCGACGACGATCGCGATCACCGCGAGCGACGCGATCATTGCGGTGGACTGCGCACGGTTCGGCGCCGACCGACGGAGATGTGGATCCAGGATTGCCAGCATGCGTCCCTCGAATTCCTTGCGGCGCGCCATCGCCAGCGCGACCGACGGGGTGGCGTCGCGCCGGATCGACGTGACGATGTCCAGCAGATGCTCCGCGTAGTCCGCGGCGCGGGTGCCGCACGACAGCGCGAGATCGTCGCAGGCGCGCTCGCTCTCCGAGCGCAGCTCGCGGGCGGCGGTCCAGACCAGCGGGTGGAACCACCAGGCGGCACAGGCGAGCCTGCCTAACGTGTGGCCGGCGAGGTCGCGGCGGCGGACGTGGGCGAGCTCGTGGAGCAGCACCGCGCGCCGACGGTCGACGCTCCAGCCATCGCTCTCGGCGGGCAGCACGATCGTCGGCTCGAAGACGCCGCACGCGAACGGCATCTTCGCGTCGTCGCTGCGAAGCAGGCGCGGTGCGTCGTCGAGGCCGAAGCGATCGGCGATTTCATAGAGCAGCACCGTCCAGTCGTCGCTGTCGAGGGCCCGCGCCTGTGTCACGATCCGCCTGACCGCGAGGGCGGACCAGGCGAGCGATGCGAGAATCACCAGCGCGACGATTGCCCAGAGCGCGATCGCCAGCGAGAGCACGCTCATCGTCGACAGCCGCGACCAGAACGACGGCGCCGTTGGCGCCGACTCGGTGGGCAACGCGTCCGCCCTGCCGAGTGTCGATCCGTCGGGGAGGAACGACGGTGCGGCGGTTCCCGACTTCGGCGTGATTACGGTGGTCCCGGTCGCTC
>JAICUE010000023.1 GCA_025936015.1 Gemmatimonadaceae bacterium | reverse complement strand
GCGTTCCAGTACATCCGCGAGCATCCGGAGGTCCGCGACGTCATCCTCTCCGGCGGCGACCCGATGATGCTCAGCGACCGCCGCATCGAGTACATCCTCCAGAACCTCCGCGCGATCCCGCACGTCGAGATCATACGGTTAGGCAGCCGCATCACGTCGCACCTGCCCGAGCGCATCACGCCGGAGTTCTGCGACATGGTGCAGAAGTACCACCCGATCTACATGAACACCCACTTCAACCACCCGAGCGAGCTGACCGAGGCGTCGCGTGCCGCCCTCGATCGCCTCTCGCGCGCCGGCGTGGTCCTCGGCTGCCAGACGGTCCTGCTCAAGGATGTGAATGACAGCCCGGAAGTGATGATGAAGCTGATGCACGAGCTGCTCAAGGCGCGCGTTAGGCCTTACTACATCTACATGGCCGACCAGGTCGCCGGCGGCGAGCACTTCCGGACCCAGGTCCAGAAGGGACTCGAGATCGTGAAGGCCCTTCGCGGCTGGACCTCGGGGCTCGCTGTCCCGCACTTCGTCATCGACGCCCCCGGCGGCGGCGGCAAGGTCCCCTTGCTTCCGGAGTACGTCGAGGAGATCACCGACGACGAGGTCATCTTCCGCAACTACGAAGGCAAGCGCTTCACCTACAAGCAGCCGAAAATCTCGAACCCCGGCTGCACGCCCGACGCGGAAGAAACTCCGGACATCGTCCCGCTCGAGATCGCGGCGAGCGGCGGCCGAGGACAGCGGAAGCGGAAGTCGGCGAACGGTTAGGCGGTGCGGGGGCACCACAGCGCACGGCAACAGCAATTCACCACAGAGGACACAGGGGACACAGAGAACCGCTCTCCGACGGCCTTTAGCCGGTAACGGAATCTTTGCAGCCGACAAAAGCACGGGGGCATGGGTGGTGAGATCGTCGCACCACCCATGCCCCAGTTGTCTTGGGTCCTGCGCGAGCATTCGCCCTCGGGGCTGTCTCTGTGCCCCCTGTGTCCTCTGTGGTAAAATGCCGTTGCAATCCCGCGTCTCCCTGCTCGCTCGCCTACGCTGTCGCCTCCCCACCCTCTCCGTGCGTCGCGATCACCTTCGACGCGACGTCGTTAGGCACTTCCTCGTACTGCTTGAACTTCCGGGTGAACCGCGCCCGCCCGTGCGTCAGCGACTGCAGCTGCGTCGCGTAGAGGTGTATCTCCGACTCGGGCACCGTCGCCCGTACCCGCGTCCGCCCCGCCCCCGCCGACTCGGTGCCGGACACGTGCCCGCGCCGCGACGAGAGATCGCCAAGCACGTCGCCGAGGTAGACGTCGGGAGTCTCGACCTCGAGCTCGTCGAGCGGCTCGAGAAGCACCGGCTTGCACTTCTTCGCGACTTCCTTGAACGCGAGAATCCCCGCCATCTTGAACGACATCTCGTTCGAGTCGACCGAGTGGTACGAGCCATCGAACAGCTCGACTCGGAAGTCGACCATCGGATAGCCCGCGAGGACGCCGCGCACCGCTGCTTCGTTGATCCCCTTCTCCACCGCGGGGATGTACTTGCTGGGAATGACGCCGCCGCTGATCCGATCCTCGAACCGGATTCCGTCGCCGCGCTGCGCCGGCGCGATTCGCACCCAGCAGTCTCCGAACTGGCCGCGTCCCCCCGTTTGCTTCTTGTGCCGCCCCTGCCCCTCCGCCTTCGCCCGCACCGTCTCCCGGTAGGCGATCTTCGGCGCGCTCAGCGTGGCGACGACCCCTGCCTTCCGCCGGAGCTTCGATAGCGCGACGTCGAGGTGCCGCTCGCCCATTCCGCTCAGCAGCGTCTCGTGCGTCTCCGGATTGTAATGAAGCTCGAGCGTCGGATCCTCGTCGTGCAGTCGATGGAGTCCGGCCTGCAGCTTCTCGTCGTCGCTGCGCGATGCGGCGTGCACCGCGAACGTCACCAGCGGTTCGGGCAGCCGAAGCGATGGCAGCCGCACCGGGTGATCGCGCGTCGACAGCGTGTCTCCCGTATGCGTGTTCCGCAGCTTGGCGACGCAGCCGATGTCCCCGGCGCGCAGCCGCTGCAGCTCGAATCTGTCGCGCCCCTGCGCCACCGAGAGATGGCCGAGCTTTTCCGTCGCGCCGCGCGACGCGTTGAACACCTCGGCGCCATTCTCGATCGTTCCCGACAGGACGCGGAAGAACGACACGTCTCCGACGTGCGGTTCCGAGAGCGTCTTGAACACCTGCGCGGTGAACGGCGAACCGTCATCAGGATGAATCTCGACTTCGTGCTCCGCTTCCGCTCCGTGAAACGCATGCAGCTCTTCCATCTCGTACGCCGACGGCATCAGCTCGACCAGCCGCGTCAGGACGTTCGCCGTGCCGAGGTCCCGCTCGGCGCAGCAGGAGAAGAGCGGGAAGACCTGGCCCCGCTTCATCCCTTCCTTCATGGCCGTCACTTCCTCTTCGCGCGAGATCTCGCCGCCGTCGAGGTAGCGCTCGAGCAGCGAGTCGTCGGTGGCTGCGATCGTCTCGAGCATCTCCCGGTGGTAGCGCTCGAATCGTTCACGGTCTTCGGCCGGGATCTCCCCGTCGGTCACCGCGCCGCGCGGACCATAGACCTGTGCACGCCCGGTGAAGAGGTTGAGCGTCCCGCGACAACCCGTCCCGTCGCCTAACGGTATCTCGACCGGAATCACGTTAGGCGTGAGCGTGTCCCGGATCGACGCGAACGCCTTGTCGAAGCTCGCATGCTCCTTGTCCATCATCGTGATGATGAAGAGCACCGGATCGCGGCGTTCGACCGCCTCGCGGAACATCCGCTCAGTCCCGACCTCGACCCCGGCGACCGCGCTCACCGCGACCAGCGCGCCATCGGCCGCCGCCAGCCCGGCGATCGCGTCGCCGGCAAAATCGGCGTAGCCGGGGGTGTCGAGCAGGTTGATCTTCGTGTCCATCCACTCGGCGATCGCGCAGCCGACGTTGATCGAGTAGCCCCGCTCGATCTCTTCCGGAGTGGAATCGGTGAGCGCGGTTCCCTCCTTCACCGATCCTCGTCGGCGGCTCGATCCTGAAACGAATGCGAGCGAGTCGACCAATGTGGTCTTCCCGCTCGCACCATGTCCCACCACCGCGACGTTCCGGATCGCTCTCGCCTCGTAGTCCCGCATGGGCCACCCTCCTGTAGTCGATGCTGTACCCTGACGCATCCAGGCCACGGAGTCAAGCAGCCCGATCCTGCCGCCCTTGCGCATTGCACAAAAACAAACGGTGGGTCGAGATCTCTTCTCTCGACCCACCGTTTCCTCACTGCTCATCGCTACCGGCGACGGCCCTTCATCGAACTCGAACTAATGAACGCTCGATTCAGTCTCCCTCGTACTCGAAGGTGAGCCCATCCGCTTCGCGAACAGTGTCGAGCATCGTGTCGAGCCGCGCCCGCGCACCGGCCGTCATGTCGAGCACCGGCCCGAGCGAGATCGTGATCGCCCGCCGCGCACCCTCCGGCCAGTCCGGCATCGTCAGCCCGGCGGCAAGACGCCGGATCAACTGCCCGCACTCCGACAGCAACCGTCCGGCCGTTGCGTGCAGGATCTCGAGCGGGATGTCCATGTCCTGCGTCATCAGCTGACCGGTGGCACCATCGCGCCATGCTGCATCGCCAATCGCGCCACGCTCGGCCCATACACCGAGATGACGGATCGCATCCGCGTGGTTCTCGCCCGATCGATGGCTCTCGACCGCCGCCGCCAGGACCAGCGCAAGCGACTCCGGACTCGGATCTCCATACAGCGTCACCACGTCTCGCGACGGGCGCTCTGCATCGAGCGACGAAGGCACAGAGTTCACATGCGCGAGCACGAGCGGATGGTCGGAGCCGTCCTCCAACATCACGAGGACGTCCATTTCTCCCTCCTTGAGCGGTGCCCGCTCTTCCCCTGCCACTTGCATCCCCCCTCCGTTTCACGCGTTCTGCAACAGTGCAGCACGCCGGCCGTCCGCGATGGACGGTACGCGGGGTCGTTCAGGGTACGTTCTCTCGAACCCGTGCCCGGGCCGCGAGTTCCAGCCCTTACACTGGCACTTTTTCGATGTCTGGTGCCCTCATCGCGAGCGCTGTTTCTGCCCTCGCAAACGCCCTATCGAGCAAGCCCCATGCCCGATGCGTACGCGATCGAAACCACGATCGAGAGCAGTGCGCCTTCGGCGATCGTGATTGCACCGTCAGGCGCTGGACCGACGAAATCGGGCGCGTGCACGGCGAGGATCAGCAGCGTCACGACAGCTGCAGCAAGCGACACGGCGAATGCGATCAGCCGCGGATGCCGCGCGCGGCGACCGATCGGCGGGAGCCGCATAAGCGCCCCGCACAGCGCGCCCGCGAGGACGCAGCTCGCGACAACGACGACCTCGCCCACCAGGCTCACGCCGGCGACGAATCCCCAGACGCCGCGTGCACGGTCGCCGAGGAGAAGCGCCGCCGCCGCGTTGAATGGGCGCGCTGCCATCCCCGCCCGCAACCCGAAGCCGAGCATCGCGCCGGTCACCGCGGCCGACGCTATCGCCCCGGCTCGCGCCCCGCTCGACAGCCCTGCGTTGATGTTGCTTTCGCTCGACACGTCGTAAACAAAACGCGACGCTCACTTCCCCTCAAGGGGCGGCGACTTGCCGTTAGGTGTGTCGCGGCTAGCTTGTCGCCATGCCCGCGATCGATACAACGCCGACGATCCTCGTCATCGAGGACAATCGTGAAGTCCTCGCAGTGATCGCGCATACGCTCGCTGCGAGTGGCTACGCCGTCACCCGCGCATACGACGGGGAGATGGGGCTCACGACCGCGCTCGATACTGAGCCGGCACTCGTGATCCTCGACATCGGTCTGCCCAAGCGGTCGGGTCTCGATGTCGCGACTGAGCTCCGGCGCCGCGGCTTTCGCGCGCCACTCCTCATGCTCACCGCGCGTGACACAGTGACTGACAAGGTCACGGGACTCGAGGCCGGCGCCGACGACTATCTCGCCAAACCATTCGACACCGGCGAGCTTGTCGCGCGAGTGAAGGCGCTCCTTCGGCGCGCCACGCTGCGCGCCGACGACGCGAAGCTCCGCTATGGCGGCCTCGTTCTCGATCCCATCACCCGCCAGGTCCGCCGCGGCAACCGCGACGTCACCCTCACCCGGCGTGAGTTCGCGCTGCTCGAATACCTCATGAAGAACGCCGGCCGCGAAGTCACCCGCGAGCAGATCACCGAGCATGTCTGGGGCAAGGACGCCGAGCCGTCCACCAACGTGGTTGACGTCTACATCAACTACCTCAGAAAAAAGCTCGACGCCGACAGCGTCCGGCCGCTGCTGCACACGATCCGCGGTGTCGGCTACGTCCTGCGCTCGTGATTCGAACCGCGCGACTCGATCTGGAAAATGAAGAAAGGCACACCCGGTCGGGTGTGCCTTTCTTCATCCTCATCTCCACAGGCGGTCAGCGACCAGCCCGCGGAATGTCACCATGGCGCGGGGAGATAGTCATCGGCGGTCGCCTCAGAAAAGCGGGATGGTTTCATCGAGCATGCCCGCGTCAGACTTCGCTGTGAACACGATGTACCCGCTGAAGTGCTTCACTCGGCGGAACACCACGTCACGATCCAGGTCGACATAGGTCTTCAGGTCCGGATCGGTCGTCGCTTCATCGACCGCGAGGTCGGGCGTACCAGTGGGCATCCACTGCATCCCGAAGCTGGTATAGTTGTCGGTCGTGACATCGGTACCAGCCTTCATCAGCATCCACACGACCTGGTTCGGATCGTCCGTCGGGACGAACCGCACCGCCGGCGTGAAGTCGACCCAGGTCGCACCCGACAGCGTGTCACGACGGACTTCCGCATGGAAGTCGATCGCATGATCGAGCGGGGTGCAGGCCTCGTCCCAGTGATCCGGGCCGTAGCTCGAGGTCGCGGGGTCGCAGATGGAGTTCGCCGGGAAGTAGACCGCGTTGTTGCCCAGCGAGAACATGCCGCCCGATGGTGTCACCGTGAAGTCGGCCGACAGGGAGTCCGGCGCAACCGAGTTGGTGATCACGTCCAGCGAGGGGGCACCGGCAGGGCGAGCGGTATGACTCACCGCCGGCGCTACCGCCTGATCAGCCGCGGAGCACGCTGCGAGCAGCGCCACCGAAGCGGTCAGCGTCAGCCTCATGAATGAACGATTCGAGCGAAACATGGGTTAGTCCTGAGAGGGAAGAATCCTGACTTGCGGCCCCATCTAAAGCACGGCCCATACCAGCACGCTCAGCAGTCAGAAGCAACTCCGTAAGTACTTGCAACATACCAGCTTATGCTGTCTGGCTCACCATCGTCCCGCGCGGCCCAAACCACAGCCATCGGTACTTATGACCGGTCACTAGGTCGTTATGTCCGAGTCAGGATGTCCTCGAGTTTCCGGTCAATCTCGGTGTAGCCCATCCCCTTCACCCGACCCACGTAGGTCTCCACGACCTGGCGCATCCGGTCCTTCGCAACATCATAGAGAGCTTCGGCACAGGCCGCTGTGAGCCAGGCCGCAACGTAGAGGTCGGTTCCCTCCGCCATTACGAGCGCCTGCTCGAAGCGGGCGAGGGATTCCGCTGTCTTGCCGTCCCGGACGCCGACGTGAACGCCGAGAGCTTCGACCAGCTCGCGACCCTGGAACCAGTCGTTCCGCGATCGCATCCGCTCCCCGGCACGCTCGAACTTCTCCCGCGCCGGCTCAGCCTTCCCCTGCGCAAGGAGCGACAGGCCGGAGCCGGCGATCGCCCCGATCTCGACGTCCGAGTGGCCGATCCGCTGGGCCAGCGACGTGGTGACGTCGTACAGCTCCGCCGCGGAGTTGTACTCGTGGCGGTCCCGGTCGAGGTGGGCGAGGTTGAACAGCGCATAGAGCTGTCGTTCGCTGTTCTTCGCCGCGGCAAAAAGCGCGAGCGACTCGCCGAACAGCTCACGGGCGCGATCGAACTCGCCTCCCTTCAGATACACGACGCCCAGGTTGAGCGCGGCGACACCCCAGATGTCGGGCGCACCTGCCGTGCGGCCGATCGAGATCGCCGTCGTGAGGTGGACCTTCGCCTCTTCCCAGTTCCCAAGCATGATGTAGGCGCCGCCGAGGTTCGCGTGACACCGCACCTGGCCCCGCCGGTCGCCTAACGATTCCCAGAGCGCGAGCGCTCGCTTGTGGATCTCGAGTCCCTTCGTCGGCTGATCCTGCTGGATCGCACTCGCGAGGCGGATCAACGACTCCGCGTGCAGCGTCGGGTCGGCAACCTGCTCGGCGAGCTTCACGCACTCCCAGGCCACCATCTCGCCATCGCGCGTGTTGCCCAGTCGCCAGTGCGCGTGCGAGATCATGTTCAACAACGGGATCCGTTCGGCGATCGCGCCGAGCGACTGCGCCTCGGTGTCGAGCACACGCGCTGCGTCGAGCGTCTTCTGCGCCGGTTGCCCGAGGAATCCGCGCAGGCGCTCCCGCATCACGCGCAGCGAGAGCGAGCGCTTGCGGTCCCCCTGCCCCTCGAACCACTCGATCGCGAGGTCGCAGAGCTCCTGCGCCTCGACGTACTGGCCGACAGCCTCGGCGATGTGCGCAAGCCGGACACGGACGTCCGCGAGCTGCGCCGGGCTCGCCGCGTTGCGTTCGGCGATGCGAAGGAACTCGGTACCTTCGGTATGCGCGTAGACGCCTTTGGCCCGGTCGGCAGCGAGAATCGCGTAGCGGTACGCCTGATCGGTATTTCCGCCGCGGTCATAGTGCGTCGCGATCGCCGCCGCGTCGTCGGGGGTACGTCGCTCGAATGCCTGCGCGACGCGTTCGTGCATGCGGCGGAGGCGGCGCGGATTCACCGAGTCGCGCAGCACCTCCGCCATCTTGCCGTGCGTGAAGGTGTAGCGGTCGGCGCCTCGTTCCGAGGTCGCCTGCAGCACTGACGCGCGGATCCCTTCGTCCACCGCGTCGAGGAGCTCCTCTTCGCTGCCGGCACCGGCGTCGATTGCGAGATCTATGTCGAACTCGCGTCCAATCACCGCCGCGGTAGTCAGGATCGTCTGCGACTGCGCGCTCAAGCGCGAGAGGCGCCGGGAGATCAGGTCGCTGACGCCGACCGGGAGTCGCAGCTCGGACACCGGCCGCCATTCCCAACGCTCGCCCGTGTACCAGACCGCACCTTCGTCGACGAGGGTGCGGAGCACCTGGACGACGAACAGCGGGTTGCCCTCGGTATGTCTATAGAGGAACGAGAGCAGTTCGCGACCAACGTCCTGCCGGTGGAACGCCGCTTCGACCCACTGCTTCAACTCTTCGCGCGTCAGGCGCGAAAGAGTGAGCTCGTTGAACAGTTCGTTGCGCGACAACCGCCGGCGGCGCTCGAGCGTCTCGCCGATGGTCTCCTCGGCGCGGATCGTCAGGCAGATGAGCAGCCGTTCGTTCTCGAGCTGCGGCACGAGATACTCGAGAGTGTCCCACGACGCCGAATCGGCCCACTGCATGTCGTCGAGGATGATTGCCAGCGGCCGCTCCTTGGCTGCGAGCCGGATGAACTCGGCGATCTCCTCGAGGAGCATGTACTTCGACCCGCCACCCGCGTCCTCGAACGGGACGTCGTCGCCTAACGCTGGAACGAGCCGCGGCAGCTCGCGCCAAGGATGCTTCGGCACGATGTCGAGGCGGCGAATCGCGGCGATCACCTCGGCCCACGGCGCGTACGGCGCCTGCACGTCGGCCTCGTGCGCACGACCGGTCACGAGCGATCCCGCGCGGAGACGCACTTCGGGTTCGAGCTGCTTGATCAGCGTCGTCTTGCCGACCCCTGCCTCGCCGCTGATGGCCACGACCTTTGGCTGTCCTTCGGCGGCTGCCTCGAGCAGCTTCACCATGCCGCGCAGCTCCTCGACGCGGCCCACGAACCGCTCGATGCTCAGCGGGAGGTGGGTCGGCTCCTCGTCGCTGTTCGACGCGATCGCGACGCCGTCCCGCCCCTGGCGCTTCACCTGGTAGAGCGCGCGATCCGCGGCAGCGAAGATCGTGTCGTAGTCCTCGCCGTGCTCCGGGAACGACGCGACCCCCATCGACGAGGTGACGACGACGTTGCCTGGCCGGTCGCGCAGGAAGAAGGTGTGTCCGCGAATCCCCGCGCAGATGCGATCGGCGACTTCCCGCGCGCCCTCGCTCGACGTGTCCGGGAGCAGTGCAACGAACTCGTCACCGGCGTAGCGCGCGGCGACGTCCGAGACGCGAAGGTTCTTGCGAATCAGCTCGGCGACCGCGACGAGCACGTCATCGCCCTGCAAATGGCCATAGGTATCGTTGACCAGCTTGAAGTGGTCGACGTCCATGACGATCAGAGAGACAGCACGACCGTCGGCACGCGCGGCTTCCATCGCGGCCGATGCGGCCTCGATGAACGTGCTGCGCAACGGCAGACGTGTCAGATCATCAATGCGGATGGGACACCTGGGCAGGGCGTAACGCGCCGCGCGGGCAGCGCGGTGCGGAAGAACAATCTACATACGACGTGCGGTTCGGCCACGCAACGTTCTGCGCAACCGAACCGCACGTTTCCAACCCCCGTGACTCCGAATACCCGTCTCGCGAAAAAAGGTTCGCGAGCCCGAACAACCGATGGGATCGCCTGTTACGGCGCTGCCGACTTCGGTTTCGAATCGTCGCGCACGAACGCGGGCATCGCGGTCCACGCCGATGGATCAACGTCCTTGCCGTCGATGTAGATGCCGTAGTGAAGATGTGGCCCGGTCGCGAGGCCCGTCGAGCCTACCCGGCCGATCCGCTTCCCGGCAGCGATCTGGTCACCGCGATGGACGAGGGCGGTGTCGAGGTGAAAGTACGCGCTCATTACCCCCTGCCCGTGGTCGATGACGACAGTCCGGCCGGTGAGGATGTACTCGCCCACGTCGGCAACGATCCCGGCGGCGGGCGCGTTCACGCTCGTGTTGCGCGCCGCGGCGATGTCCACGCCCGCGTGGCGCCACGAGGGAACGTCGGCGGCTTTCGAGTTCGTGTCCAGGCCGAAGGTGCCGCGCGTCTTCATATCGGGCGCGAGGGTGATGGCGCGCGACGAATCCGCGGCGCGATAGTAGAAACGTTCGACGCCGTAGCCGGCGCTGTGCGTTCCCTTGACGGGCGCCTTCCAGCTCCCATGCCAGAGACGCTGGTCCGATTCGGTTGCGAGCACGCTGCGGAGCGCGCGCGCATCGCGCGCGACATCGCTCGATTTCTTCACGAGTGCGTAGTGCGCCGAATCGAGGAACACGAGCTCGCGGCCAAAGTCGTGGTCGGCGACAGTGACCTGTCGAGTGATCCGTCCGGCCGGGCGCTCGAAGGACAGGGTGAAGGTGCCCGCCGCTTCATCGGCCGGAAGCGGGACGATTGCCAGCACCCCTTTGCTCACGCGCGCACACGGCAGTGGTGCCCCCTTCCAGCTGCAGCGCGGGATGTCCGCTGCAACCCCCTCGGCGAGCGCGAACAGTACGCCGCCGCGCACCGGCTGTTCCGGGTAGAGCGTGACGACACCCGTGTCACGCGCGCTTCCCGCCGCGAGCGACTCGGAAGGCGTCGCCGGCACACCGGCACCGGTCGTATCGATTGGCGGTACGTTCGTCGCCGTCGAGGCGACGGTCGTGGTGTCCTGCTTCGCGCCTTTGCTGCTCACGACTTCGCACGCACTGCTGCCCACGAGCGCGCAAATCGCGAGCAGGGTGAGCGCTCGTCGCGTTGACGACGGCATGACGGCTGTTGGCATGTGGATTCTGAGTTCGGGTGCGGCCGGATTCGGGGCAAGAGGGGGGCCAATCCGGGCCGGTCGCTGGGGCATTGTTAACGGGCGCGCGGTCGCGGCGTCACATGTCGGGTATGCGAGTGCGACTCCGGCGACGCGTGAGGCGGTTCGTGTTGCTATCAACTGGATCGTTGATGGCAGCCTGCGGCGCGGCGCGCACCGATCCGTCGTCAGCGGCAGCGGCCAGCGCGAGCGCTGCATCGCTGAGCGCGCGTGAGCTTTCGCCCGACGAGCAGGCGCAGCAGGCGCTGGACAGACTCGCCTTCGGCGCGCGTCCTGGCGATGTCGAGCGGGTGAAATCGATCGGAGTCGATGCGTGGATCGCGCGGCAGCTGCGTCCCGAGCGCATCCCGGAAGATTCAGCGGATCGTCTCGCCGACAACCTCACGGCCCCCTTCAACTCGCCCGCCGAGGCGATGCGCGGAATCACCGCCGCTCGCGGTGATTCCGCCGCGCGTCGGCGCATTCGCCAGCGCTATGGTGAAGCTGCTCGCGCGGTGCAGGCCGCGCGCGTGACGCGCGCCGTCGGCAGTGATCGGCAGCTGCAGGAGACGCTCGTCGATCTCTGGGCCAACCATTTCAGCGTCTACGCCGGCAAGGGGCCGGTCCGGCTTTATCTCGCGCAGTACGAGAACGAGGCGATCCGGCCGCACGTCCTCGGGAAGTTCCGCGACCTGCTCGGCGCAGTCGCTCACAGTCCGGCGATGCTCTTCTACCTCGACAACTGGCAGAGCGTCGCCGACTCCCTGCACCCGACGCTGGCGAGCGCACAACGCGGCGCGCCGCAGCGCGGCGGAATCCGGATGGGCCGGCGCGGACGCGGCGGGTTCCGCCGCACGCCAGCACGCGCAGTCGGACGCGGCCGCGGCCAGGGCGCCGCGACGTTAGGCACGCCGGGCCGGCGCCCCCGGGGCCTCAACGAAAACTATGGACGCGAGCTGCTCGAGCTGCACACGTTAGGCGTGGATGGCGGCTACAGCCAGCAGGACGTGATCGAGGTCGCGCGGGCGCTCACTGGCTGGTCGATCGCGGCGCCACGCGATGGCGGCGGATTCGTCTTCCGCCCCGCGCTCCATGACGCGGGAGTGAAGCACGTGCTCGGCAGGACCATCGCCGCCGGCGGCGGCGAGGAGGACGGCGAGCGGGTGCTCGACATTCTCGCGCGCGAGCCGGCGACTGCACGGATGGTCGCGGTCACGCTCGCTCGCCGATTCATCAGCGATGATCCGCCGGCGAGCGTGGTCGACCGCGCGGTCGCGACCTACCTGCGCACCGACGGTGACCTGCGCGAAGTCGTGCGCACGATCGTCACGGGCCCGGAATTCTTTTCCCGTGCCGCGTACCATGCGAAGGTCAAGTCGCCGCTCGAGCTCGTCGCCAGCTCGCTGCGGGCGATGGGCGCGCCGCTCCAGGCAGCGCCGCGGGCCACGCGCGCAGTCGCGCAGCTCGGCGAACCGTTGTACGGCCACCAGACGCCTAACGGCTGGCCGGAGCGAAGCAGCGAGTGGCTCAATGCCGGCGCTGTCGCCGACCGTGTCAACTTCATCGCCGCGCTCGTCGCGCGGCCGCAGGTGGACGACTCGCTCCGCACCATCCTCGAGTCGCCGGATTTTCAGCGGAGATAGACATGCAGCGTCGCATCTTTCTCAAGTCGGGCGCGCTTGCGCTCGTGACGATGGGCCTGAGCCCGCGATTCCTTCGCCGCGCAGTGCTGTTCGCCGAGACGCGCGCCGCGGCCCGGGGAAAGACGCTGATCTGTCTCTTCCAGCGCGGCGCAGCGGATGCGCTCAACGTCGTCGTGCCGCACGGCGACCCGTTCTATTATTCGCTCCGGCCGTCGATCGCCATCGCCGCACCGGCGCGCGCGGCGGGCGGCGCCGCGGCGCTGGACCTCGACGGATTCTTCGGGCTGCATCCGGCACTCGCGCCGCTGCTCCCCCTCTACCAGCGCGGCATGCTCGCCCCCATTCACGCAGTCGGAAGCCCGAGCGCCACCCGCTCGCACTTCGACGCGCAGGATTTCATGGAGACCGCCACTCCCGACGACAAGAGCACGCGCTCGGGATGGTTGAATCGCCTGCTCGCGGCGACGGATCACGATGCGTCGGCGCGGATCGCGAGTGCGGCCGCGACGACGAAGGTGCCCGCAGCCCTCCGCGGCATCGCGCTCGCCATGCAGCCACCGCGTGCACTGGATGGCGATACGCCCATGATCGCGCTTCGGTCGCTCGAGGAGCTCCGCGTCCGCGCCGGTGGACCCGACGCCGCGCAGCTCGAGAGTCTGTATCAGAGCATGGGCGCCGACCTGGTACACGGCGACGGGACCGACGCGCGTGAGGCGACCCGGATCCTGCGCACGCTCGATCCCGCGACGTACATCCCGGCCAATGGCGCCGATTATCCGCGGAGCGATTTCGGCCACCGGCTCGAGCAGATCGCGCAGCTCGTCAAGGCCGACGTCGGAATGGAGATCGCGTTCGCCGACGTCGGTGGGTGGGACACGCACGTGAACCAGGGCGCGGCCACCGGCCAGCTCGCGAGTCGCCTCGACGACTTCGGCCGGGGGATTGCCGCCCTCGTCACCGACCTCGGCGAACGGATGAACGACGTCGTCATTCTCACGATGTCGGAATTCGGCCGGATGGCGCGCGAGAACGGGAACCGCGGCACCGACCATGGTCACGCGGGCGCGATGTTCGCCATCGGCGGCAACGTCCGCGGCGGCCGCGTCTACGGGCGCTGGCCCGGCCTCGGCCCCGACCAGCTCTACGAGGGCCGCGACCTCGCGCTGACGACCGACTTCCGGTCGGTGTTCGCCGAGATCTCCGAGCGGCACATGGGAGCGACCCGGAGCGAGGCGCTCTTTCCCGGCTTCGCGCCGTCCGCCGGCGACGCGTTAGGCATCGTCTGACCGGCCGGCTCGCCGGGCGTTAGGCCTGACGCGGTGGTGACCGGTGTCAGAAGCTGAAGATCTTCTTCAGCGCCTTGCCGAGCTTCTGGCCGACGCTCGTCACCGCGGCCTGGATCGGCTCCTCCGCCGGCGTGTGCTCGCGGCAGAGCTCCGTCGGCTCGGTGCCCGGCTTGAACCATTCCTCCTGCGTGATCGGGCACCACTCGCTCGCGAGCTC
>JAICUE010000497.1 GCA_025936015.1 Gemmatimonadaceae bacterium | reverse complement strand
GGATTGACGACGCCGGCGCGGCGCATCGCCTGGATCACCCGCCCCGGCATCGCGCCGATGTAGGTCCGCCGGTGCCCGCGGATCTCCGCTTCGTCGCGCACCCCGCCTAACGACATGCGGGCGAAGTTCCGCCCGAGCGCGTTGGCGATCGACCTGCCTAACGACGTCTTGCCGACGCCCGGCGGACCGACCAGGCAGAGGATCGGCGCGTCCGGCTTCTCGACGAGCGCGAGCACGGCGATGTAGTCGAGGATCCTCTCCTTGACGTCCTCGAGCCCATGATGGTCCGCGTCCAGCGCCGCCTTCGCCTTCGCGACGTCCGGATGCTCGCTGGTCCGCTCGCTCCACGGCAGCGCCACTACCCAGTCGAGGAATCCGCGCGCGACCGTCGACTCCGGCGACATCGCCGACATCTTTCGCAGCCGGCGCAGCTCGCGGAGCGCGCGCCCTCGCACCGCGTCGGGCAGCGCCTTCGCCGCGAGTTGCGCTTCCAGCTCGGCGAGGTCGTCGCCGTCGTCCTCGCCCAGCTCGCGATGGATCGCCTTGAGCTGCTCCTGCAAATAGAACTCGCGCTGGTTCCGGAAGAGCGTGCCGCGCACGTCGTCGTCGATCTTCCGCTCGAGACGGAGCAACTCGATCTCGCTCGTCAACGTCGCGACGAGCCGGCGCAGCAGCAGGTCGAAGTTGTCGATCTCGAGCAGCTCCTGGCGCCGTTCCGTCGCGATCGTCAGGTGCGCGGCGATCCCGTATGCGCGCTGTGGCGCGCTCGGCGCGCCCTGGACCATCGCCGTCACTTCGGCCGGAAGCCGGCGATGCAGCGCGACGTATTCCTCGAACAGTTCGAGGGCCGACCGCCCCTGCGCCTCCTCGCTGTCTGCGTCAGGATCGGCCATGGTGCCGGCGAACGTCGCGAGGGGCGCTGGGTTCGCCACCGCGCGGAGATGGCCCGCCGCCGGCGCATAGCGGCTGACACGCGCGCGGGCGACCCCTTCCACCAGCACCCGCGCCGTACCGTTAGGCAGGCGATTGAACTGGAGCACCCGGCCGACGACTCCAGTGCGGTGCAGGTCCGCCGCGGCCGGCTCCTCGACCTCTGCCGCGCGCTGGGCTACCAGGAGGATCCATCGGTCGTCGGCGACCGCAGCCTCGAGTGCCGCCATCGTCGCGGGCCGCCCGACGAGCAGCGGCGTCACGACGTACGGGAAAAGCACGAGGTCGCGCAGCGGCAGGACGGGCAGCCGCTCCGGTATCTCGAATTGCTCGGCGTCTCGGGTGTAAAGCGGGGTCATGCCGGGAATCTAACCCGCGCTGGCCTGCCGCGCCCCGTCGCGATTGGCGGCGGGGGTTACGCTTCGCGCTTCTGCCGCTTCGGCGAGATCTCGAGCAGGGGAAGCTGCTTGTTGAGGACCGTCGCCTCGGTGACGCGGACCTCGGTGACGTCCTCGCGGCTCGGGAGCTCGAACATCACGTCGGTGAGCATCTCCTCGAGGATCGCGCGGAGACCGCGCGCACCGGTGCCGCGCTTGAGCGCTTTCTGCGCCACCGCGCGAAGCGCGGCCTCGTCGAAGGCGAGCTTGGTGTTCTCCAGCTCGAATAGCTTCGTGTACTGCTTCGTCAGCGCGTTCTTCGGTTCCTTGAGGATCCGAACCAGCGCATCCTCATCGAGCGCCTGTAGTGCAACCGTCACCGGCAACCGGCCCACCAGCTCGGGGATCAACCCGTAGCGTAGCATGTCGTCCGGTTCGACTTCGACGAAGGGGTTCTTCTTCAGGTCCGATTCGTCGAGACGTTCGACTTCGCCCTTGACTCCGGTGCCGCCGATGCTGGTGTTCCCGAAGCCGATCTGTTTCCGGCCGGTGCGGGCTTCGATGATCTTTTCGAGGCCGTCGAAGGCTCCGCCGCAGATGAAGAGAATGTCCTTCGTGTTGATCTGGATGTACTCCTGCTGCGGATGCTTGCGTCCGCCCTGCGGCGGTACCGAAGCGACCGTCCCTTCCAGGATCTTGAGCAGCGCCTGCTGGACTCCTTCGCCGCTGACGTCGCGCGTGATGCTCGGGTTCTCGCTCTTTCGCGCGATCTTGTCGATCTCGTCGATGTAGACGATCCCGCGCTCGCACTCGGCAACGTTGAAGTCGCCGGCCTGCAGCAGCCGGACGAGGATGTTCT
>JAICUE010000051.1 GCA_025936015.1 Gemmatimonadaceae bacterium | reverse complement strand
GGCGACGGCGGACGAAGTCGTCGCGCTGGTTCGCGAATGCGCGTCGTCGCGCACACCGCTCACGGCGGCAGGCGGCCAGACCAGCACCACTGGCGCGTCGATCACCGACGCCGGGGTGCTGCTCTCGCTCGGGCGGATGGATCGCATCTTCGATGTGGACGAGGAGGCGCGCAGCATTCGCGTCGAGCCGGGGGCGATTGTCGCCGACATCAAGAAGGCGGCAGCCACGCAGGGGCTGCTGTTTGCGCCGGACCCGACGAGCGAGGAGTCGTGCACGATCGGTGGCTCAATCGCCTGCAACGCATCGGGCGCGCGGACGCTGCGCTACGGCGCGACCCGCGCGCACGTCCGCGCGCTCACCGTCGTGCTGGCCTCGGGCGAGACCGTCGAGCTTCGGCGCAACCCGCTCGAGAAGAACACGGTCGGCTACGAGTTCGTCCACGACCCGCTCGACTGGTTCGTCGGCAGCGAGGGGACGTTAGGCGTCGTCGTTGCCGCCGAGCTCGCCCTGCTCCCGCTGCCGGCGCGGGTGACCGGGCTGTCGATCCCATTCTCCTCGGAGCGGGACGCGCTCGCCTTCGTCATCGCCGCCCGGCGCTCGGCACTCGCGCCGCGCTGCCTCGAGTACCTCGACCAGCTCGCGTTAGGCCTCACCGCAATCGGCCATGCCGACCGGATGGCTCCGCTCGGCGCAGCCGCCGCGGTCTACGCCGAAGATGCCGGTGACGACGACGTCGATCTCGACGCCTGGCTCCGGCTGGCGGAGTCGCATGGCGCGCTCGGCGACGAGGTCCGCGTCTTCGAGGGGGAGAGCGCGCTGCACGAGGCGCGCGATGCGAGGCACGCGATTCCGGCGACAATGAACGAGCGCGGCGCACAGCGTCGTGCCGCGGGCGGACGGAAGGTGTCCACCGACTGGGCGGTGCCGTATCCGCGACTCGCCGAGGCGATTGCGGGAGCGCGGGCGCACGCGGACGCGGCCGGCATCGAGCAGGCGGTGATCTACGGGCACGCGGGCAACGGCCATCCACACCAGAACTTCATCGCGGCTGACGCGGACGACGTCAAGCGCATCGAGCGTGTCGTCGAGGATACACTGCGAATGGTGATCGGGATGGGCGGGACGGTCGCGGCCGAGCACGGGATCGGGAAGATCAAGCGGAAGTGGGTCGGGTTGCAGCTCTCGGAGCTGCAGCGGTCGGCAATGCGCGCGATGAAGCGCGAGCTCGACCCGCTTGGCATCCTCGCGCCGGGCAACATCCTGTGACCAGCGGGAAGCCTAACGGCGCGCGGGCGCCTCGCTTCGCGAGCGTGGTTCTCGACGTCGACTCGACGCTGGCCGGGGTCGAGGGGATCGACTGGCTCGCGGCGCAGCGCGGGCCGGAGATGGCCGCGCAAATCTCGGCGCTCACCGACCGGGCGATGCGCGGCGAGATCACGCTGGAGTCTGTTTATGGCGAGCGGTTGCGGATGATCTCGCCGACCCGCAGCGAGATCGATGCACTCGGCGAGCGCTACGTGGCGGCGATCGCTCCGGGGGCAGTGGAGGCAGTCGCCGCGTTGCGGAGAGCGGGAGTCGCGATCGCGGTGGTCAGCGGCGGGTTGCGCGAAGCGATCGTCCCGCTGGCGAAGCTGGTCGGCGCCGGTGGCGAGGCGCTGCAGGCGGTATCGATCCGGTTCGACCAGCAGGGGAAGTATGCCGGCTTCGACGACCGTTCGCCGCTGGCGACGCAGCAAGGCAAGCCGCAGGTCGTCCGCGCGCTCGCGTTAGGCGCGCCGGTACTTGGCGTCGGCGATGGAGCGACCGACCTGGCAATGCGCCCGGCGGTCGCGGCATTCGGCGCGTTCACCGGCTTCGTCCGCCGCGAGCCCGTCGTTCGCGAGGCCGACTTCACGATCGAATCGTTCGCTCAACTGGAGGCGCTGGTTCTCGGATGACGATGCCCGCTGACAACAAGCCGTTCGGCACCTTCTTTCTCCCCGGTCCCACCGAAGTGCGGCCGGAAGTGCTCCTGGCGATGACCCGCCCGATGATCGCGCATCGCGGCAAGGCGTTCGAGGAGGTGTTCGCCCGGATCCAGAGCGGGCTGCGCGATGTCTTCCGCACGGCGCGGCCGGTGCTGGTCAGCTCCTCGTCGGCGACCGGGCTGATGGAAGCGTCGGTCCGCTGCGCGCCACCGGGCCCGGTGCTCGCGGTGGTGAACGGGGCTTTCTCCGAGCGATTCGCCCACATCGCCCGCTCCTGCGAGCGCGAGACGGACGTCCTCACTGTCCCGTTAGGCAGGGCCGTCGATCTCGACGAGCTGCGGACACGTCTGCGCGCGCGGAAGTACGTCGCGATGACGATCGTGCATTCCGAAACGTCGACCGGTGCGCTGAGCGACGTTCGCGCGGCGAACGCACTCGCCCGCGCACAGGGGACGCTCTGTCTCGTCGACAGCGTGACCGGCGTTGCCGGCACCCCGCTGTTCTTCGACGAATGGCAGATGGACTTCGTCCTCACCGGATCGCAGAAGGCGCTCGCGCTGCCCCCGGGACTCGCGGTCGGCGTCGCGAGCACCGAGTACATGCGCACCGCGAGTGAAGCGAAGGGACGCGGCCTGTACTTCGACCTCGTCGAGTTCGAGGCGTATGCGGCCAAGAACCAGACGCCGAACACTCCGGCGCTGCCCCTGCTCTACGCACTCGACGTCCAGCTCGCCCGCATCGCGAAGGAGACGATGGACGCACGCTGGGCGCGACACTCGGCGATGGCCGCGCAGACGTGGAAGTGGGTGGACGACGTCGCGACGCGGCGCGGCATCGCGATCCGCGTGCTCGCGCCCGAGGGTGAGCGTTCAGCGACGGTGACGGCAGTATCGCTTCCCGCTGGGATAAGCGGCGTCGCAATGGCGGCCGAGGTCGCAAAGCGTGGGTTCGTGATCGGCGCGGGGTACGGCAAGCTGCGCGAGACGACGTTCCGCGTGGGACACATGGGCGACCACACTCCCGACCGGCTGGCGTTGTGCCTCGACGCCTGCGAGGATGCGTTAGGCACGCTGGCGCAGCGGTGACCGGGAGGACGCAATGAGCTGGGCGCACGCCGGGACCGCGGTCACCGCGGCGTTCCTCGCCTCGCTGGTCGAGTTCGTCGAGGCGCTCACGATCGTGCTCGCGGTCGGCACGATCCGCGGCTGGCGCTCGGCGCTCGCCGGCGCGGCCGGTGGAGCGATACTGCTCACCCTTCTCGTGGCCGTGTTCGGGCCGGCGCTCGGCCGGGTTCCGCTCACGACGTTGCAGCTCGTCGTCGGTGCACTTTTGCTGCTCTTCGGGATGCGCTGGTTGAGAAAGGCGATCCTGCGAGCGGCGGGCGTGATCGGGCTGCACGACGAGGCCGCGATCTACGCGAAGGAGACCGCGCTCCTCCAGCGTGAAGAGACGACAACGACGACGGTATCGAGCTTCGAGTTCGTCGCGGTGGCAACGTCGTTCAAGGCCGTCACGCTCGAGGGACTCGAGGTCATCTTCATCGTGATCGCGACGGGCGCCGGTGGGATGCTGCTGCCGGCGAGCGTCGGGGCTGCCGCGGCCGGAGCGCTGGTGATTCTCGTCGGCTTCGCGCTGCGACAGCCGCTGTCGCGCGTGCCGGAGAACACCCTCAAGTTCGCGGTCGGCATCCTGCTCTCCGCGTTCGGCGTCTTCTGGATCGGCGAGGGCCTGCGATATCCGTGGCCCGGCGAGGACCTCGCGCTGATCGCGCTGGTAGTGGGCTTCGTCGTCATCTCGGCGCTCGCGGTTCTCGGGGCGAGTCGGCGTCCGCGTGCAGCCGATGCCACCACAGAGAGTGCGGCGCGATGAACGCGATCGCATCCGCGCTCCGCGAGCTCTGGGGGCTGTTCGTCGAGGACGGCAGCTTCACGATCGGCATCCTCGTTTGCATCGCGCTCGCGATCTACGTCATCCCGCGCGTGATCACCAGCGCTGACTGGCGCGGCCCGCTGCTCTTCGCCGCGCTCGCGATCGTGCTGGTCGAGAACGTGTACCGGAGCGCGCGGCGATGATGGATCGCATCGAACCCTGGGGCCGGTAGTTCACCACAGAGAAGTTCTCGATTCCTTGCGTTGGGCGAGCTCGATGGGTCGAGGCTGGTCCCGGTAACGGCAACCGCATTAACCACAGAGAACACAGAGGACTGCTCCGGGAGCGAGCATGACATATCCGGTCCGTGATTTCTGTATCCGCTGTGGTTCAATGCTGTTTGTTTAAAACAGCAACTGCTTTTACCGCAGAGGACAGCGAGACACGGAGGACTGCCCGGGAACCAGCATCACATATCCCCTCTGTGATCTCTGTGTCCTCTGTGGTTCAATGCTGTTTTAAAAAAGCAGCAACTGCCTTTACCACGGAGGACACAGAGGACACAGAGGACTGCTCCGGGAACCAGCATCCACATCCCCTCGGTGATCTCTGTGCCCTCTGTGGTTCAATGCTGTTTTTAAAAAAGCAGCAACTGCTTTTACCGCAGAGGACAGGGAGGCACGGAGGACTGCCCGGGAGACGAGCATCGCACATCCCCTCGGTGATCTCTGTGCCCTCTGTGGTTCAATGCTGTTTCTAAAAGACAGCAACCGCCCTCACTCGCCCAGCATCTCGCGCGCGGCCGCGACGAAGATTCGCGTGCCGCTGTCGAGTGCGCGCTCGTCGACGTCGAAGCACTCGTGATGGTGCGGATTGACGATCCCCTTCTCCTCGTTTCGCGCGCCGATGAAGAAGAAGGATCCGGGCACCTTCTGCTGGTAGGCCGAGAAGTCCTCGCCGCCCATCGTCGGCGTCGCGTCGACGAGGACGTCGCTGCCTAACGCGCGGACGACGGCGCGGCGGAGGAGGTCGGTCGCTCGCTCGTCGTTGTGCACTGGGCGGTAGCCGCGGTCGTACTCGAAGGTGAAGCTCGCGCCGTGCGCGGCGGTCACGCCGCCAATGATGCGCTGCATCAGCTCGGGGACGCGGTCGCGCAGCGCTGGATCGAAGGTCCGCACCGTTCCCGCGAGCTCGACGCGGCCGGGGATGATGTTGTACATCGTCCCGCCGGCGATGCGCGTGACCGAGACGACCGCTGAACCAAGCGGGTCGACGTTCCGGGCAACGATGTGCTGCAGGTTGGTGATGACCTGCGCGGCGATCGCGATCGAATCGATGGTCTCGTGCGGAATCGCCGCGTGCCCGCCGCTGCCGCTGATCGTGATCCGGAAATTGTCCGGCGCCGCCATCAGTGCGCCGCTCCGCACCCCCACTTGACCGTAAGGCATCGGCAGCCAGAGATGCGCGCCGATGATCATGTCCACGCCGTCGAGCACGCCGGCATTCACCAGCTCTTCGGCGCCCCCTGGATCGAGCTCCTCGGCGTGCTGGAAGATGAATCGAATCTCGCCGGCGAGTTCGTCGCGGATTCCGGTCAGTACCTTCGCGGCGCCGAGCAGCATCGCGGTGTGGCCATCGTGCCCGCAGGCGTGCATCACGCCGGCGTTGCGCGAGACGAACTCATGGCTGTTCCGCTCCTCGATCGGGAGCGCGTCGATGTCCGCGCGCATCGCGAGCACGGGACCCGGTCGCGCGCCAGACAGCCGGGCGACGACGCTCGTCGGTGTCGGCCTGCTGATGTCGAGATTGCCGAACGATGCGAGGGTCTCAGCGACGAATTGCGCGGTCCGCTCCTCGTGAAAGGAGAGCTCGGGATGCTGATGCAGATGCCGTCGCCAGCGAATCACGAGATCGCGAACGGACTCCTCCGTCGCGAGCGCTGTCGCCGCAGAGTCGAGTGTGGTTGTCATGCTATCCTCTCGATCGTCATCGTCAGGCATTTGTAAGCTGTCGCGCAAGCGGGCCGGGACTGCGGCAAACCTTTTTCCCGGTCACTGAGTCTATAACAAGTCCTTACATGGCGCCTACGCCCGGTCGGTCGCGCGGTGCTTTCTTGTCACCGCACACCACCAGCTTTTCGAGAACCCGCATGACCTCCATCCTGACGCGCAGCGCCCTCATCGCCACGGCGATCATCTCGGTGCAAACCTCGGTAGCCGCTCAGGGCAACGGCGCGTCACCACTCGCTGCCCCCGCGCCCGCCGGCGAGATCCGCGGCCGGCTCGTCGAGGCGAGCTCCGGTGCGCCAGTCGGTGCCGGGTCGATCACCGTCCGCCGCTCAGCGGACACGAGCTTCGTCGGCGGTGCGCTCCCGAACCCCGACGGCTCGTTCCGCGTGAACGGCGTCGCGCCCGGGCACTATACCGTGCGCTTCCGCGCGATCGGCTTCGCCCCGCTCGTTCGCACCGACGTCGTCGTCAGCCGCGAACAGCCTGTCGTCGACCTCGGCAGCCTGACGGTGACGTCGATCCCGATCCAGCTCGAGACGCAGACGGTGGTCGCCGACCGCCCCGACGTCCAGCTGGCGCCGGACCGCAACAGTTACGCGGTGAAGAACATGACGACCGCGAGCGGTGGCACCGCGATCGACGCACTGCGCAACGTGCCGTCGGTCGAAGTGGACCAGACGAACAACGTCAGCCTGCGCGGCAACACGAACGTCGTCGTCCAGATCAACGGACGGCCCTCGCCGCTTCGCGGCGAACAGTTAGGCAACTTCCTCGCGCAGCTCCCGGCGAGCGCGGTCGATCACATCGAGGTCGCGACTAACCCGTCGGCGAAGAACGATCCCGAAGGCACGGCGGGGATCATCAACATTGTCCTCGCCCAGCAGGTGGACACCGGGTTGAGCGGCGGCTTCTCCGCGGGCACGGGCACGACCGGGTTGGCGAACCTCTCCGGCAACCTCGGGCGGCAATCGGGGCCGTGGACGATCTTCGGCTCGTACGGCTTCTACAGCGACACGCGCCAGAGCTCGGGCTCGAGTGTGCGGACGAACCTCGCATCGCCGACGCCGGCGTACGTGAACGGCAGCTTCGCCGGCCCGACGTCGCCGCGCTCGCACAGCGTCACCCTTCGCTCCGAGTACCGTTTCAGCGAGCACGACGCGCTCTCCGCGGATGCGGTGTTCAACGACGGGTTGTTCGCCCGCGACAACGAGGCCTACTACACCGACCTCGACGCGAATGGCGGAGTGACCGGGCTGTTCAACCAATTCAGCAACTCGAAATTTCACAACATCTCGCAGGACTATGCACTCGCGTTGCGACGCACCGGCAACCCGAAGGCGACGACCTGGTCGTCGGAGCTGCGCTTCAGCCAGAACGCGCAGCGCTTCGACAACCTGATCGAGAGCATCGTGCTGCAGCAGGATCCCTCGACCGGGACGACCCAGCCTAACGAGAGCGACCTGACGAAGTCGCAGATGCCGCTCTGGGCATGGCAGACGGATTACACCCATCCGTTCTCTCCGTCGACCAAGCTCGAGTCGGGCTTCAAGGGCACGTACCGCACGACGACGAACGACTTCGCGGCGGCGTTCTTCGATACGACGACCGACGCGTACCAGCCGGACGCCATTCGCGCCAACGCCTTCGATTACCACGAGAAGATCGGCGCGGTGTACGGCGTGCTCTCGCAGAAGATCCGCAAGGTGGACGCGCAGGCGGGGCTTCGCGTCGAGCAGGCGAACTCTCGGATGGAGCTTCCCGCTGCCGGCCAGTCGTTTCACAACGACTACGGCAGCGTCTTTCCGAGCGCGATCCTCGCCTGGAACATGACCGACATGCGCCAGGTGAAGGCGAGCTACTCGCGCCGGATCACGCGCCCCGATCCCTTCCAGCTCGACCCGATCGGCTACCGGGCCGACCCGCGCAACGCCTTCCACGGCAACCCGAACCTCCGCCCCGAGTACACCGACGCCTTCGAGCTCGGCTTCCAGGATGCGCATCCGTGGGGCTCGATCCAGCTGACGCCGTACCTGCGGCAGACCTCGCACGCGGTCCGCTTCATCCGGACGATCGACACCGCCGGCGTATCGTTAGGCACCTTCGCCAACGTCGCCAGCACGACCGCGCTGGGCAGCGACCTCAATCTCAGCTGGCGGCACGGCCCGCTCAACGTCTTCGGCGGCGGCAGCGCCTACCATTACAGCAGCGACGCCGGCAACCTCCCTGGCAACCTGTCGACGAACACCTTCGTCTGGTCGACGCGGGCGAACGTCAGCTGGAAGGTGACGCCGGCCGCGGACCTCCAGGTCTTCGCGATGTACCGCGCGCCGATGAAGACGGAGGGCGGTGAGCAGTACGCGATGACGTTCACCAACATCGCCCTCCGCCAGAAGCTCTGGGGCGACAAGGGGAGCCTGACGCTGCGCCTCGCTGATCCGTTCAACCTGATGAAGTTCGGCTACCGCACCGACGACGGCACGATCATCGAGACGAGCGACCGCCGCTTCGGCATGCGCGGCGTCTTTCTCACCTTCAGCCGCAACTTCGGCCAGCAGATCAAGCTCCGCCCCCGCGCCCCCGACCCCGCCGACGCCGCCCAGCCGCCGGGCGGTCCCGGCGGACCGTGAGTGACGGCGGCTGTTGCTGGGCGGTTCCGTTTGGCAGCTGGCTTCGCAGTATATCGGCCGTACCCCTCAGCATTCGAGCGTCGTGACAGTCTGTAACTGAAAGACACCGAGACACCGAGCTCACCGGGGCTGCACACAGACTGCTGTCGTTGTACCAGAGCCGGATGACTGGGGGCAAGCGGAGCGAGATGATCTCGCCCCGCTTGCCCCCAGCTTTTTTTGGCTCCGGCTCGCAGAGCCATTCGGGAAACGCTGTCCTCTGTGTCCTCTGTGTCCTCTGTGGTGAAATGCGGTTGCTGTTCTTCAAACAGCATGTGAACCACAGAGCGCACAGGGGAAAGCGCTCCGAACCGTCTGCCCACACGAGCCGTCTCGATGTACTCGGTGTCTCTGTGTCTTCCAGTCACACGCTGTCACGAAGCACGAATGCTGAGGCGTACGGCCGACACATTGCGAAGCCAGCGGTTAGACGGAGCCCATCAGCAGCAGCCGCCGTCGCTCCGCCGCTCGAACCGCCGTCGCTCGCCGCTAACGGCTGACAGCTGACGGCGGCAGTCAGCGCCTAACGCACCCCCTCCGCCAGGAACCGCTTCAGATACGGCGCGGTCCGGCTCTCGCGCGATCCCGCCACCTCGGCCGGTGTTCCGGCCACGACGACACGGCCGCCCTTCTCCCCCGCGCCGGGGCCGATGTCCATCACCCAGTCGCTGCCGGCGACGACGCGCATGTCGTGCTCGACGACGACGACCGTGTTGCCGGCCGCCACGAGTCCATCGAGCTGGGCGATGAGCTTCTCGACGTCGGACGGGTGCAGCCCGGTGGTCGGCTCGTCGAGGATGTACAGCGTGTTCCCGCGCTGGATGCGCTGCAGCTCGGTCGCGAGCTTGATCCGCTGGGCTTCGCCGCCGGACAGCTCGGTCGCGGGCTGGCCAAGTCGCAGGTAGCCGAGTCCGACCTCGCGAAGGACGCCGAGGGAGCGGGCGATGTGCGGCTCGTCGGCGAAGAACTCGAAGGCCGCGTCGACCGTGAGGCCTAACACTTCGGCGATGTTCCTGTCCTTGTAGGTGACCTCGAGGGTCTTCGCGTTGTAGCGCGTGCCGTGACAGGTCGGACAGGGCGCGTAGACGCTGGCGAGGAAGAGCAGCTCGACGCAGACGAAGCCCTCGCCTTCGCAGTGCGGGCAGCGCCCCTTGGCGACGTTGAACGAGAAGCGGCCGGCATCGTACTTTCTCGCGCGCGCCAGCTTCGTCGACGCGAACAGCTTGCGCACATGGTCGAACAGTCCCGTGTACGTCGCGAGGTTCGACCTTGGCGTGCGGCCGATCGGCTTCTGGTCCACCTGCACCAGTCGCTTGATCGCGTCCATCCCGCCGGTGATCTCGCCGCTCGCGACATCCTCGGCCATCCGCTCGAGCTCCTCGCCATCCTCCTCGTCCACCGGCACGTGATGCCCGAGCTGCTCGGCGACCAGCTCGACCAGCACCTGGCTGACGAGACTCGATTTCCCCGAGCCCGATACGCCGGTGACGGTGGTGAACGCGCCTAACGGGAAGGCGACGTCGATCCCGCGCAGGTTGTTGCGGGTGACGCCGGACAGCGTGAGCCAGTCGTCAGTGGTGCGCGGTCGGCGAATCTCGCGCTCCGCGCCCTCGGCGACGAACAGGTGCCGCCGCGTCTGCGATTCTTTCACATCGGCGAGGCCGGCCGGCGGGCCGCTGTAGAGGATGCGGCCTCCATGCTCGCCCGCTGCCGGGCCGACGTCGACGATCCAGTCGGCGTGACGGATGACGTCGAGGTCGTGCTCGACGACGAACAGCGAGTTGCCCGACTCCTTCAATCGCGCGAGCGCGGCGAGCAGCGCCTCGGTGTCGGCGGGATGCAACCCGGCCGATGGCTCGTCGAGCACGTACACGACACCGAACAGGTTCGATCGCACCTGCGTCGCGAGACGCAGTCGCTGCAGCTCACCCGGGGAGAGCGTCGGCGTGCTTCGCTCCGACGAGAGATAGCCGAGTCCGAGATCGAGCAGTACGTCGAGCCGCGCGCAGAGATCTTCCGCG
>JAICUE010000218.1 GCA_025936015.1 Gemmatimonadaceae bacterium | reverse complement strand
GACGCGGTCGACGTCGTGATCCTCAACATCGACAGCGACAACAAGCGCATCAGCCTCGGCCTCAAGCAGGCAGAGGAAGATCCGTGGCTCAAGATCGGTGAGACTTATCCGGTCGGCACCGACATCTCGGGCAAGGTCGTTCGCCTGATGGACAAGGGCGTCGTCGTCGACATCGGCAACGACATCGAAGGTTTCGTTCCGATCTCGCAGCTGCCGACGACCAAGGCGATCACGAGCCCGGCCGACGTCGCCTACGAAGGCATGAACTTCGACATGCGCGTGCTCGAGGTGGATCCGATCCATCGCCGCATCGTGCTGACGGTGACGAACATTCCGGAGGAGCAGCCGCCCCGTCCGGAGACGCCGTCGAAGATCATCCCGATGGAAGAGGAGCAGGGCCTCGGCCCGATCTGACGAGCGCCTGACGCTATACGCAGACGCGCCCCCGGTCGATGACCGGGGGCGCTTCTGCTTTACTGCCATGTGTCGACCTGCTGTCTGTCAGGCGGCCGGAATCAGCGGTTGGAGGTAAAATCCAGCGCGGGCTTCGTGGCGCTTGCCGATGAAGTCGCATCGCCGCGAATCGTGATGGTGTAGACGCGCCCGCCGTTGAACCCGAGGCCGTTGCGAGTGACGATGTTCGTGCTCGAGCCCACGTAACGTGCACTGATGTTGTAGGCTCCCTCTGGAAGCGCGGTGAATGCGCTGGCCGACTTGTAGCCGACACCCGTGCCGATTGCCGTCTCCGGCATGTGCGCAGCGGTGTCGGTGTTGGTCACGTAGAGGACGATCGGGCCCGTCGCATTCGAGACTGCGTTCACGAATCGGACATCCGCGATCGAGTAGTCAATTCGGGTCGGGATGTCGTCCTCGATCACGAACGAATCGGCCGTTTTCGTCGTGCTGTTGTACAGGCCACTTTGGTAGTACGAGTACTGCTTCCCCGCCTCGAGTGTCATCGAAACCTCGGAGACCGCGGCGCCGGTATCGGACGCCGCTGGGGTCTTCGCGGCTAAATCGTACTGCCCCGGGGTGATCGCGGTGTACAACCCGCTCGCACCGGCGCTACCGTAGCCCGTGCCGAGGGTGGACTCGGTGCCGCTGGCGGTACCGATCGCCGTCATTTTGGTCGTGTTCGCATAGAAGTTCACTCCAGGCGCACCGACCGCGAAGTTGAAGAACTTGATCTGCGACCCGGGTACCGGGCCGGTGATCTCCTTGACGGCATCCTTGCCACACGCCGAGAGGAGCGCGGCGCACGCGAGCGCCGCGAAGCTGAGATGTCGGTTCATGGCTGGGAGGGGTCGATGATCCAGAGGGGCTTCGTGATCCACTCCGGCTTGTCGGCGCCAATCGCCGTGAGTGCCGGAAGGTTCCACACATATTCCGAGTTGTAGCGCGGCCGCAGTCGCTGCACCGGCTTCCCCGCATTGTTGGCGGTGAGGCTCTTCGGAATCTCGAAATTCGGGTAGATCTGCTCGCCGGTGACCGGGTCGAGGTCCGTGTAGTGGTACCGTCGCATATCCATCCACATCTCGTCATGTCCCCAGCCCCACAGCGCGATCCACTTCTGGGACATGATCTGCGTCAGCGTCAGGCTGTTCGGATCAGTCGGGATGATCGCCGGTGACGCGAGGAAGGCAGCTTTCTCCGCCGCGGTGATCTGCGGCGGCGTTTGGTTGTCATCGCTGTTCCGCGCGTTGACGAAATCGAGGTGCGACGAAACGCCCTTGGTGTACGCGTCGAGCGCGGTCGCCTTGTCGCCCATCAGGTACGCGGCCTCTGCCTTCACGAACTGCAGCTCGGAATAGGTCATCGCCGGCATCTTCGCCTTGTCGTCGAAGAAGTAGCGACCTGGCAGGCCAACGCCACCGCTGCCCGCGTACCCGTAAAAATTCATCGGGATCTGGGTTGCGGGGAGATTGTTGTAGTTCGGGATGTTGATGTCGAGACCGCGCCAGACGCTGTCGGGCGAGGGCGAAAGCATGCGGGTCAGGCGCGGATCAACGACGCCGAAGTCAGTGCCATCCATCAACCAGACCCCGAATTGGGTCTGGCGGTAGGCATTGAAGTTTCCGCGCGTCCGGCCGAGGAAGTTGATGTCGTCGTTGTTGGTGTTCGGGTATGTCAGCAGAGCATCATCGGCGTTGCTCGTGAACGAGCTGTCGACCCAGGCGATGACTTTCGCCGGGTCGTACTGCGACGGCCGATCGGTGTAATGATTTGCGTTGATCGCGAGCATGCCGTACGCGAACTTCAACCACTTCGTGCGATCGCCGTTGTAGATATGATCGCCGCGGGCGAGGTACGTCTGATCAACGGCGCCGTCGGTCCGCTTCAGGTTGGTGATCGCATCGCGGAGCAGCCGCTGGACCTCGCTGTACGCGAGCGACTGCGGGTCATAATCGAAGCTGAAGCGTCCGGGCTCGAACGCCTCCTTGATGATGATCTCACCATGGAGGTCCGTCGTCGCCTCCCAGCCCCACGCCTTGAGAATCTCGCCGACGCCGAGGAGGTCCCAGCGCTGCTCGGCCTCCGCCTTCGTGTTCATGTCGATGAGATTCTGGCCGAGCTCCCAGTAGGCCGCCTTCCACTGCTCACCGCCGGCGTCACTGGCATCGTCGTACCCCATGCGGTCGTAGTTGGACAGCGATGTGCCGCCCAACATCCACTCCTGCGTGTAGCGGCCGATGTAGCGGCCGTCGTAGAACGGGGTCGTGACCATCCAGTGCAGCATCGGCGGGAGATACAGATTCGCCGACACGCTCTGCGGACCGTTAGGGTTGTCATTCACGTCGAGGAACTTCTCGCATCCGGAGAGGATGCCGAACGTGCAGAGGAGCAAAGCTGCGTATCGTTTCTTCATTGGAATTCTTCAGTCAGCGGTTTGGGTGGGACGGCGTTTCCTGAGAGGCGACTTCCACCTCAGAACGCCGCCCTGATTCCGAAGCTGAACGAGCGGGGAACCGGGAAATTGCCATAATCGATACCGACGCCGCTGGAACCGCCCACCGCCGCCGAGTTGCCGTTCACGATCGGATCGAGCCCCGTGTAGTTGGTGATCAGGAACAGGTCGTTCCCGCTCACGAACACGCTCGCATTCTTTGCCAGCTGCTCGGGAAGCGAATAGCTGAGCGTCACGTCCTTCAGGCGAACCCAGTTGATGTTCTGCTCGATGAAGAGCTCTTCGCTCATCCCGCTGTAGTACCCCGTCTGCGATGCCGGCGTGACGACGATGTTGTTGATCGTCGGGTTGTTCGAATTTTCCTTGCCGTCCTGGAGAACGCCGTCGATCACTCGCGGCTGGTAGCGATCGAGCGTCCGCATGCTGAGACCATGCGTCGTCAGGTAATGATCGGTCGCGTCGAACACGTCGCCGCCCTTGCGGAAATCGAGCAGCATGCTGAGCGAGAAGCGGTCGTACTTGACGGTGTTCGACAGGCCGAGGGTGAAGTCCGGGTGCCGATCATACCCGTGATCGATATAGCTGCCCGAAATGACGGGCAGGCCGGTCGTCGGGTCGATGAGAAGCTTCCCGTCCTTGTTCCGGAGATAGAACCGGCCGGTGAGCGACTCCGTCGACATTCCGGCCGCGGTCCCGTTGCGCACGAAGCCGTAGAGGAAGGTGTCGGAGACATAGGACTCGGGCAGCGAGTGCGGCAGCGAGAGCACCTTGCCATGCGACCGGTCGAAGTTCGCCAGGATGTCCCACGACAGGCGCGGAGTCTGGATCGGCGTTCCGCGCACCGTGAGCTCGAGACCCGTGTTGCGGGTGACCGCGCCGTTCAGGTTGAACAGGACGAAGCCGGTCGCGTAGCTGCCGCGGATATCGTTGACAATCTGGTCCTTCGTCTGCTTTCGATAAACCGTCGCGTCGACGCCGAGGCGATCCTTGAGGAAGCTCAACTCGGTGCCGAGCTCGTAGGAGCGGGCGAATTCGGGTTTCAGACCGTAGTTCGGGCCGGTGAACCCGTAACCGAAGCCGCCGTTCGACGTCGTCTTGAACTCGAGCGACGGTCGGTACGCGTAGGGACGCGCGTCCTTGCCGACCTCGGCGTAAGCCGCGCGCAGCTTGCCGGTCATGTACTGACCCACGCTAGGAAACGCGTCGGAGAAGATGAAGCTGCCGGAGAGCGACGGATAGAAGAAGGAGTTGCGCTCCTTCGGGATCGTCGACGTCCAGTCGTTGCGTCCGGTGGCCGTGACGTAGAGGTAGTCGTTGAAATCGAGCGTTGCGCTGCCGAAACCACTGAGCAGGCGGCGCTGCGCGATCGTCGTGCGGCCGATGCGAAGGTTCGTGTTGTTGATCGAGACGAAGTTCAGGTCGAGAAAGTCCTGGCCCTTCAGTGCATCCGTCGTGGACTTCGCATCCGAGATCTGGTTGCCGAGGAACCCGCTGATCGAGAGTCCTCTCCAGATACTGTAGCTGTTGAAGTTCAGCAGCGTCTGCGCGTTGATGTTGCGCGTGATGTCGGCTGCCTGGTCGAGTACCCCGTTGTACTGGAAACCGAGCTCACTCTCGGGGTGCCGGAGGATCGTGTTCTCATTGGTGTAGCTGTCCACCCCGATGTTGGTCTTGAGGTTTCCCCATGTGACCGGGGCGAACGTCAGGCCAAGATTGGCGATGATGCGATTGGTGTGGGTGTTGTTCTCGTTCTTGTTGACGCTGAAGTACGGGTTGTCGATTTCCGCCGACGCGAGGGTACCCGTCAACCGGCGGCGGGTGCCGGCGGCGGTGAGATAATTCTTCGCGTTGTCGTTCGATGGCCAGAGCAGCAGGCCAAGGAGCGGGCCGCCGTCTCCCTTGAGCGACTGGTTGTTCGCCGCGTTCGTGTAGGCCCTCGAGAGGTCAGCCCGGAGCGATGGAAGGACCTGCACCTGCGATGCGCCGGTGAGGTTCACCTTGTTGAGCTCCGAATTCGGCACCACCCCTTCCTCGCGCGTCAGTCCCGTCGAGATGCGGTAGTTGATCTTGTTGTCCGCCGCCGCCCCGCTGAATGCGAGATTGTGCTTCTGCGTGAACGCGGTTCTGAAGAACCCGTCGATGTTGTCGTAGAACGTCGTCGTGTCCGGGTATGGATCGCCGAAGTAGGTGAAGTTGGTGGTCGAGAGGTTGTTCGGGCCATAGACGCGCTGGATTTCCGGCTTCGCGCGCGGGGTCGCGACGGTAAAGGCGTCGTTGTACTCGAGCCCTCCGCCGACCTTGCCGCGCTTGGTCGTGATGACGATCGCGCCATTGGCCGCGTCGATGCCGTAGAGCGCGGACGCCTCGGGACCCTTGAGGACGACGAGCGATTCGATGTCGTCGGGGTTGATGTC
>JAICUE010000562.1 GCA_025936015.1 Gemmatimonadaceae bacterium | reverse complement strand
CGATCGCAGCGGCTCGCCTCGTCCATGTACGGCGTCGAGACGAGGATCGTCAGGCCTGACGCCTTGAGCTGGGCGAGGAGGTCCCAGAACTCCCGCCGCGAGACGGCATCGACGCCGGTGGTCGGCTCGTCGAGGAAGAGAATCTCGGGCCGATGCACGAGTGCACAGCACAGCGCGAGCTTCTGTTTCATCCCGCCCGACAATGCGCCGGCCCGCCGCGTCCGGAAAGGCTCGATCTGCCGATAGATCGCGTCGATCATCGAACGCCCTTCCTCGATGCTCGTCCCGAACACCGACGCGAAGAAGCGCAGGTTCTCCTCGACGCTGAGATCGGGATACAGAGAAAACCGTCCCGGCATGTAACCCACGCGCGCGCGGATCTTCCACATCTCGCGCACGACGTCGAGCCCGAGCACAGTGGCCGAGCCGCTGTCGGGAAGGAGCAGTGTCGTCAGGATGCGAAAGAGCGTCGTCTTCCCCCCGCCGTCCGGGCCGACGAGGCCGAACAGCTCGGCCGGCCGCATCTCGAAAGACACATCGTCGAGCGCCGGCGTCTCGCCGAACCGCTTGCGCAGATGCTCGACGACGAGCGGCGCGCCGCTGGTCATTTCGACCCGCGAGTGGCAACCTCGCTCCCGAGGGTGATGTCGCCTGGCATGCCGATTCGGAGCGCGCCGTTCGCGTTAGGCACGCGGATCTTCACCGCGTAGACGAGGTCGGCACGCTCGTCACGCGTCTGTACCGGCGTCGGCGTGAACTCCGACGTCGGCGAGATCCAGCTCACCGTCCCGTTCAGCGTCCCGAGCCCACCGCTGGCGCGATCGACGTGCACCCGCACCTGCTGGCCGAGGTGCACCGATGCGAGCTGCGACCCGGAGAGGTACGCGCGAAGCACGAGGGTATCGAGGTCGGCGATCTTGTACAACGGCGCTCCCGGCTGGACGATCTCGCCCGCGCGGGTGTACGTCGCGAGCACGGTGCCCGCCTGCGGGTTGGTCACCGTGCTCTTTGCGAGCTGGTCGCTGAGCTGTGCCACCCGCGCTGACGAGGACGCCGCGTCCATCCCGGCGCTCTCCCCCTGCGCGCGCGCCGCCGCGACCTGTGCGACGAGCGTCCGATAGTCGCGCTCCGCCTGGTCGAGCTGCTGCGCCGTCGCCGCCTTCTCGGCATAGAGACGCTGCGTGCGCTCGTACGCCCGCTGCGCAACATCGCGCTGCGCCTCGAGCGCGCGCTGCTGCGCCGCGACCTCCGCTCCGCGCGCGCTCGCTGCCTCACGTTGCGCGACGCTCTGCGCACGCTGCAGCGCGAGCTGCGTCGTGTCGACCGCCGCCACCACCGCACCGCGCTCGAGCTTGGCCCCTTCGGCCGGGATGAACCGCTGCAACTGCCCACTCGTCTGCGCCGAGACGATGACCTCCGTCGCCTCGAAATTCCCGTAGGCGTCGGGCGCCGCGTCGTGGTGACAGGCGGCCGCGCCGAGTATCAGCGCGGCGATCCCCGGTCCCACTCGCAGGCTCGCTCGCATCAGTGGACCTCCGCTCCGATGGTGGTGAGATAGTGCGCGCGCGCCTGCGCGAGCTCGACGCGGTGACTCGCGCGGGCGAGCCGCGCCGCCAGGACGTCGGTTTCCCGGTCGACATAT
>JAICUE010000289.1 GCA_025936015.1 Gemmatimonadaceae bacterium | reverse complement strand
GTCGTCACCAGCTGCTGCTTCCATCCCGCGGTCGCTGCTGTACGTGCTCTCCTCGCCCTCTTCGACGGCGGCGCGCACCGGCGCCTCGCGGCGCGCCTCCTCGATCGTGTCGGCGATCGTCTTCGTGATCAGCTCGACCGAGCGGATCGCGTCATCATTGCCCGCGATCGGAACGGTGATCAGATCCGGATCCGCGTTCGTATCGACGACGGCCACCATCGGGATACCCAGCTTGTTGGCCTCGGAGACCGCGATGCGCTCCTTCTTCGAATCGACGACGAAGATCAGCCCGGGCAGGCGCGTCATGCTGCCGATGCCGCTGAAGTACTTGGAGAGCTTGTCGCGCTCGCGCGCCATCATCAGCTGCTCCTTCTTCGTGTAGTTCGAGAACCCGCCACCCTCTTCGGTGCCGGCTTCGAGCTCCTTCAGGCGCCGGAGCTGCTTCTTCACCGTGTTGAAGTTGGTGAGCATCCCGCCGAGCCAGCGCTCGGTGACGTACATCGCGCCACAGCGCTCGGCTTCCTGGCGAACGAGGCCGGCGAGCTGCCGCTTGGTGCAGACGAAGAGGACGTTCTCGCCGCGGAGGATGACCTCACGCACGAGCTTCTGGGCGAGCTCGACCTGGCGCAGGGTCTTCTGCAGGTCGATGATGTGGATCCCGTTGCGCTCCGCGAAGATGAACTGGCGCATCTTCGGGTTCCAGCGACGGGTCTGGTGTCCGAAATGGACACCCGCGGCGAGCAGCTGCTCGAGGGTAATGCTGGCCATGCGAGACTACTCCAATCTGGTTTGTGTCGTCCGCGTCCTGTCGCCGCCACCGCCGACCGGGTCTGCCCACAAGGGAGCCGGCACCCGACGATGACTCGGAACGCGTGAGAGATGGCGGACCGCCGGCCAACGTGGCCGGCGCGCCCGCATAGTGCCTAACGCTTGCTGAACTGGAACCGCTTGCGAGCCTTCGGACGGCCCGGCTTCTTGCGCTCGACCGCACGCGCGTCGCGCGTGAGGAGGCCGAGGTCGCGCAGCTTCCGGCGGTGCGACTCGTCGACCTTGAGCAGGCAGCGGGCGACCGCGAGGCGCAGCGCCCCAGCCTGCCCGGTCACTCCACCGCCCTCGAGATTCGCCTTCACGTCATAGCGGCCGAGCAGGTCGGTCGCGGTGAACGGCTGCTGGATCGCCGACACCAGCGAGGGACGCGGGAAGTAATCGCCGAGCGTGCGCCCGTTGATGTCCCACTTTCCCGAACCGGCCTTCAGGTAGACACGGGCCCGCGCTTCCTTGCGCCGGCCAATGCTGTGGATCGTGTCGTTCTCCGCCATTACTTCGTCTCGCTCTTCTTGAGGTTCAATGTCTTCGGCTGCTGCGCGGTGTGCGGGTGCTCGGCACCCGGATAGACGCGCAGCTTGAGGCGCAGCTTCTGGCGGCCGAGCGCATTCTTCGGAAGCATGCCGAAGACCGCCTTCTCGATCACGCGCTCGGGGTGCTTCTCGATCATCGTGGCGAATGGGGTGAACAGCTCATGACCCATGTAGCCGGTGTGACGGAAGTACTCCTTCTGATCGCGCTTCTTCCCCGTGACCGCGACCTTCGCCGCGTTGATCACGATGACGTTGTCCCCGGTGTCCATGTGGGGAGTGAACGTCGGCTTGTGCTTGCCGCGAATGATCTTCGCGATCTGGGCGGCGAGGCGCCCGAGCACCATGTTTTCGGCGTCGACGACGTACCAGTCGTGCGTGATGTCGCTCGGCGTCGCGGTGAAAGTCTTCATGACAGGGTCCAGAGAATTCGGCTGGGGCCCTGCCCGCACAACGCGCACGGCGAGGCCCCATGGATTTTTCGACAGACAAGTAAGCTACGAAAGGAGTTAGCCATTGTCAACGGACTGGGGCTTGCGTCGCCGGGCGAGCGCGATGAGCGTTCGCCGATGACGAACTTCCGCACCGCGTTTCGCACCGCGCGCGTCGCCGGCCGGCACCTCGCCATCGCGCTCGCCGCCGCCGCGCTCGCCAGCGCCTGTGCTCCGAAACACGCCCCGTCTCTCACGGCTCTCTGCGCCGGCTCCGGCGCAGTCGCGCATGTCTCGGCAACCGTCGACACTGTGCGGCCCGCGGCGGGCGCAGAGCTCGCTGCGGCGAAAGGGACCGCGTTCGAGCTCGCCTTCGAGTTCGCCCCCGGCCGGCGGGACAGCGCGTCGGCGACGTGCGCCGCGAGCCAGGGAACAGCCTCGTTCAGCGGTGCCCTGCCCGACCGCATTCGGGGCGCGACCGCGTCGACGCGTGAAGCGACATGGCGCATCGAGGGCGACACCGTCCTGCTCGACCTCAATCCCGGCACGCGAGACAACAACGTCTTCGTCGTCCTGCCGCTCGACGGCGGTCGCGGGCACTGGGGGCTGAGCACCTTCGCCGGTGAGGTCGCCAGCGGCGCGACGACGGCGGCGCCCTGAAGCGTTAGGCACCGCCGGCGAATGCGGCGGCGCGGCGTTTCACGCTGCTGCCGCGAGTCGCGGTGAGCTACTCGATCTCCACCAGCAGCGCGCCCTTCTCCACCGCCGCGCCGACGACGGCGTGCACCGCCTTCACTCGGCCGCCGGCGACGCAGCGCAGCTCGTTCTCCATCTTCATCGCCTCGATCGCCACGAGTCCCTGGCCGGCAGCCACCGTGTCACCCACCGCGACGCTCACCCGAACGACGAGTCCGGGCATTGGCGCCTTGAGCGGCGCCGGGCCAGTGGGCGCGGCCGCCGCCGCGGACAGCTGGCGGATCGCGTGCGTTCTCTCGTCGAGCGCTTCGACGTCATAACGGTAGCCGTCGATCGACAAGGTGTAGCGCCCGCGCGTCTCGCCGGGACGAACGAGCACGCGATGGACTCGATCGCCGATCGTCACGAGCTTCTCGGCCGCGCCGTCGAGATCGGCGATCCGCGCCGGAGCCTGCCGGTCGCCGACCGCGACTTCTCCGCCGCTGATGGTGACCTCGAGCTTGTCCCCGTTCACCGTCACGACGTACTTCATTCGCGCTCCGGGACGAGCTCGCAGACTGTTTCGACGTGCGCGGTCTGCGGGAACATGTCGAACGCTGTCACGCTCGCGACGCGATATCGCGGCATCCTCGTGAGATCTCGTGCAAGGGTTGCCGGGTCGCAGCTGACGTAGATCACTGCGCGCGGCGCGGTTTCCGTGTCCTGAAGCGCGGCCGCGACGCGGGCATCGACACCAGCGCGTGGCGGGTTGATCACGACGACGTCGGCCGGAAGCACCGCCCCGAGGTGGTCCTCGACGCGCCCTTGTATCGATCGCGATGGGGGCGCCAGCCGCGTCGCTGCGAGCGTCGCCGCCTCGCGATCCAGCTCGATCGCCGTGACCTGCGCACCGTTGGCCGCGAATCGCATTGCGGTGTCGCCGGTCCCGGCGTAGGCGTCGACCACTTTCTCCGGTGCGTACGAGCGCACGCGCGCCACGACGTGGTCATGCAGCGCCTCGCCGACCGCGACATTCACCTGCACGAAGCTCGCGCCGGCGGTCGCACCGTCGTCGCGCGCGGCGACGAGCTTCGGACGCGACTCCTCCGCCGCCCACCAGACCGCGCGCAGCGCGGGCACCGCACCGAGCAGCGCCTCGGCCTGTCCCCACTGCCGGCCTCCCTCGAGCACGAACGACGCGCCCTCGTCGAGCAACCGCACCGCGCCGCGCAACCGCGGCACGCGCGGAAGCAATCGCGACTGCGCGAGGATCTCGCGCCAGATCGCGACAACGGATTCGGCGGTGATCGGGCAGTCGCCTAACGCGAAGACGTCGTCCGGCGCATCGTACGGATGCAGCCCGGCGATCCAGCCGTCATCGCGCGTCCACCGCAGCGCGAGCGTCAGCTTGCGGCGATAGCGCCATGGCTTTGCGCTCCCGTGGACCGCGCCTAACGTCACGGTGCGACGCCCGATCCGGGCCAGGCTGTCGACGACGATCCGGCCCTTGGCGGCGAGCTGCGCCTCGTACGACAGATGCTGCAGCTGGCAGCCACCGCAGTGGTCGCGCGTGTAATGCGGGCACGGCGGCTCGACGCGATCGCTCGACGCGTCCAGGAGCTCGACGATCTCGCCGCGGGCGAAGCGCCCCTGCTCGCGCATCCGTACGCGCGCCACGTCACCCGGCGCCGACCGCGGAACGAAGACGACGCGGCCATCGCTGCGCCCGACCCCGTCGCCGCCGGCGGCGATCGATTCGATCGCAAGCTCGGTCAGGGCGATGGTGCTCCTCACCGCAAAGCCTCGCGACGCGCGACGTCGAGCCAACGCTCGCCCGAGGCCGGCGTCGTCGCCGAGCCATCCGTGGCGTTAGGCATCCTGCCCGCTGGTGGAACCGTCCCCGGCGCGGGCGCCGCGGCGGTGCGTCGGCCGTGCCGCTCGCTGTCGGCGATGAGCGCCGCCGCGATCGCCGCGACGCGTACGCCTTCGGCCGGTGGCGCGACATT
>JAICUE010000582.1 GCA_025936015.1 Gemmatimonadaceae bacterium | reverse complement strand
TCGGTCCCCGTCGGGCCGACGCTCTCCTTCGACACCGCGCGCTACGAGCTCGACCTGCTCGGCGTCTACCGTTCACAGCTTGGCACGGTCGATCCGCAGGCCGAAGCCCGCGGAACGATCGGCCGCCGCCTGACGGTGGACGCTCGCGCGGGGCGCTATACGGAGACGAATGAGCGCTGGATCTACGGCGACATTCCGAATTCGCTGCACATGATCGTCAATGGGAGCGATGCGCGTAACTACTACCGCGCCGACCGCGCCGACGCGCAGCTCTCCTACGTTCTCGAGTCGACGACGGCGCAGTTCACCGTCACCGCCGGCGCACTCGCTGAGCGAGCCCGTTCGGTGCGTCCGGACACCGGCGCGTTAGGCGGCCCCTGGACCCTGCTCGGCCGTCACGACGAGTTGGGCCGACTGCGGCCGAACCCACCAATCCTGCCCGGGACCATCACCTCCGCAATTGCCGGGGTCGCGATGGAGTGGGCGGATCAGGGCGTGACGGCGACCCTCACGGCCGACGCGGAACTGCCGTTCTCGACGCCGAACGACTCGCGCTTCGTCCAGACCACCCTCGACGCGTTCGTCGGGTTCCCGACGTTCAGCACCCAGACCGTCGAGATCGAGTCGCACGCGCTCATCACCGCCGGCGACACGGCTCCGCCGCAGCGCTATTCCTACCTGGGCGGGACGGGCACGCTTCCGACCTTCGACCTCCTCCAATTCGGCGGCGACGAGCTGTTCTTCGCCGAAGGCCGCTACATCATCCCGATCGATCGCATCACCATCAAGTACCTCGGCGCGCCAACCGTCACGCTTCGCTACATCACGGGCGGCGCCGGGGTTGGCAAACTGCCCGCGCTGGAGCAGAACGTCGGCGCCCGCCTCGCCCTCAGCTTTCTGCGCGTTGACTACCTCGTGGACCCCGCATCGAAGCGCTCGGAGTTCTCGGTTGGGTTGTCGATCTTCCGTTAGCCGTGGCGGCCGTCCGCCCCGCGGTAGCGGTTCGCGGGCTGCGCTTGCCGCCGGCCTCCGATATTTCGTTTGCGCCCTGCCGTTCGCGGAGCTATATTCGCTGGCGTGAAATTTGCGTCCGCGCGCGGCCTTTTCTCTCGCTGTCCTCGCCCATCGGGCCGATGATGCTCGCCGTCATCCCCGCCCGCATCGGCGCCACTCGACTGCCCCGCAAACCGCTGCGCGACCTCGCCGGCAAACCGCTCGTCGTTCGCGTCTGGGAGCGCGTCCAGGCGATGAACGTCGCTGATCGATGCGTCGTCGCCACCGATAGCGAGGAAGTGGCCAGTGCGGTCGCGGCCGCTGGCGCTGAATGCGTCCTGACGCGCGGCGACCACCCGTCCGGAACCGACCGGGTCGCCGAGGTCGCGGAGCAGCGCGCCTATCGGCGGTACGAAGCAATCGTGAATGTGCAGGGCGACGAGCCCTACGTTCCCCGCGACGCCGTGCTCGGCGCGGCGGAGATGGTATCGAGCGGGCGATTCCCGCTCGGCACGGCGGCAGCGCACGCCGATCGCTCGGTCCTGGCGACTCCGAACG
>JAICUE010000427.1 GCA_025936015.1 Gemmatimonadaceae bacterium | reverse complement strand
GTGACCTCGTCGTCGGCGAGGTCATCCGGCGCCTCGTCGCCAGCGCGTCCGCGGACCGCGCGCTTCACCGCGCGTCCGGCGACGACCGCCCCGGCCAGCATCGGCAGGTAGAAGGTGTAAAAGCGCCACCAGACGAGCGACGCGCCAAGGTAGGCGGCCGGGATGGTGCCGCCGAGCGCACCGCGATACGCGACCTCGACGACCCCGCCGCCGCCCGGCGCAGGCGCGATTCCCGCGCCGTAGTACAGCGTCAGCGGCCAGAGGATGAGCGGCGCGAGGGGGATCGCCGGCGCCACCGTCAGCACCAGCGCGGCGAGCACCGAGATGCGCGCCGCGACGTGGACGAGCGAGATGCCGAGCGCGGCGAGTGCCCAGCCGCGATGGGCTCGCCGCAGCGCACCGAGCCGCTCGCGCAGTTGGCGGAGCGTCTGCTGCAGCCTTCGCCAGCGAGCCGCCTTCAGCCCGATGAACGCGGCCCATCGCGGCGGCGGTCCGCGACGACGATTCGGATGCGAGAGCACCGACGCGATCGCGAGACCGCCGCCGAGCAGGACAACGAAGCCGGCCACGACGCCGACGAAGCCGGCGAGCGCGCCGCCGAGGTGCGGGAGCGCGATCGAGAGCGCGACGACGAAGATGACGAGTGAGAGCACCTCGAAGGTGAGCTCGGTGAAGAGCAGCACCATCGCGTTTCCCGCGCCGATCTTCGCTTCGGTGAGGATGAGAAACCGCGTCGGCTCCGTACCTGAGCGCGACGGTGTGATCGCGCCCCCGAAATCGCCGCCGAGCGTGGCCCGCAGCGCGGGACGGAGCGGCAGCTCGAAGCCGATCGCGCGCGCGCCCCAGCGCAGCTTCGTCGCGCGGGCGGCGATGTCGAGCACGGTGAGGCCGAGCGCGAAGAGATGGGCGCGCAGCGGCAGCGCCATCGACCCGCCCGCTTGCGGCCAGCTCGAGACGACGACCCAAGCTGACACGCCGAGCGCGGCAGCAAAGGAGAGCGCAACGAGAAACCAGCGACCGGGCGACATTCGCCAATTCTAATGGCGTGGCGCGCAGTCACGTGAGAGGAACGCCGCGACGATCCGCCGCGGCAGCCGCGCGCTCGCGTGGCGAGATCGATCACCGGAACGGCTCTTGCCCGCATCATGCGCACACTCCTCGCTTCGAGGTGAATCGCGGCGCGCCGCGCCGATCGCACAGAGCCCGTGAACGTGAAAGCACCACAGACGAAATCGAACATGCCGAAGCAGGCGCGACGGCCGATCGTACCCATCGTGGTCGAGTGCGTCTCGCCGGATGTGCAGGGAGGACGCTATCCCGCCAAGCGCCTCGTCGGCGACCTCTGCGAGGTCGGGGCCGACATCTTCAAGGATGGACACGACCTGCTCGCCGCGCGCGTGCGCTATGAACTGCCTGACGGCGAGTGTCGCACCGTGCCGATGACATACGACCAGGATCTCGATCGCTGGTTCGCGAGCTTCACACTCGACCGTATCGGTCGCTGGAGCTTCACGGTCGAGGGATGGACCGACCGCTTCGGGACCTGGCGCAGCGGGCTCGAGAAAAAGATCGCGGCCGGTGTCGACGTCTCGCTCGAGTTTCTCGAGGGGGCCGCACTCATCGAGGCCACGGCGCGCCGCGCGCGCGACGCCGCGGAGAAAGTCGCGCTGCGTGCGGCCGCACTGACCCTGCGCGACAAGGATGCGTCGCTCGAGTCGCGCCAGGCGGTCGCGACCTCGGAAGCGCTGCGCCGCTCGTTCGACGCGAATTATTCCGCCGACGATCTGACGTCGTTCGCGTATCCGCTCGAGATCGTGGTCGATCGGCCGCGGGCGGGGTTCGCGTCGTGGTACGAGCTCTTCCCACGCTCGCAGAGCCCGGTGCCGGGCAGGCACGGCACCTTCGCCGACACCGAGGCCCAGCTTCCCCGCCTCGCGGAGCTCGGCTTCGACGTCGTCTACTTTCCACCGATCCATCCGATCGGCCGGACGGCGCGGAAGGGAAGGAACAACACGCTCGAACCGACGGCTGACGATGTCGGCAGCCCGTGGGCGATCGGCAACGAGCGGGGCGGACACGACGCGATCGATCCGGCGTTAGGCACGATCGCCGACTTCGACCGCCTCGTCGCGGCGGCGGCGGCGCATGGCCTCGAGATCGCGCTCGACTACGCGCTGCAGTGCTCGCCCGATCATCCGTGGGTGAAGGAACACCCCGACTGGTTCCACATCCGTCCCGACGGATCGATCCAGTACGCGGAGAATCCGCCGAAGAAATATCAGGACATCTTCCCGATCAACTTCTGGTGCAAGGACCGGGAGAATCTCTGGAACGCCTGCCGGGACATCCTGCTGTACTGGATCGGCCACGGGGTGAAGACCTTCCGCGTCGACAACCCGCACACCAAGCCGACCGCATTCTGGGAGTGGGTGATCCGCGAGGTACAGCGCGAGCATCCCGACGTGATCTTCTTCGCGGAAGCGTTCACGCGGCCGAAGAAAATGAAGAACCTGGCGAAGGCGGGGTTCACGCAATCGTACACGTACTTCACATGGAAGAACACCGCGCCCGAGCTGGTCGAGCTGATGACCGACCTCACCGGGCCGGCCGCCGAATACATGCGCGGCAACCTGTTCACGAACACGCCGGACATCCTGCATGAGTACCTGCAGACGGGGGGCCGTGAGGCATTCCGCGTCCGGCTGCTGCTCGCGGCGACGCTCCTCCCGCTGTACGGGATCTACAGCGGCTTCGAGCTCGGCGAGAACGTCGCGGTGAAGGCGGGGAGCGAAGAGTACCTCAACTCGGAGAAGTACGAGCTGCGCCCGCGCAACTTCGACGCGCCGGGAAACCTCAACGACGAGATCAAGCTGCTGAACATCATCAGGCGCGAGCATCGCGCGCTGCAG
>JAICUE010000575.1 GCA_025936015.1 Gemmatimonadaceae bacterium | reverse complement strand
GGAGATGTTGGTGACGAATGCGATCAGGTGGATCAGGAGCTGGGCGATGAGCCCGGCTCCGATCGCGACCGCGATGGCGAGCGCGGAGATGAAGACGGTGCGCTTGTCGACGGGCGCGGCCTCGTTGGGAGTGCTGAGGCGCTGTCCGCTTCCACTCGGGGTTCCTTCGGCGACCGCGACTGCGGGCGCCATGCTGGGTGCTACTGGAAGGGCGCCAGCGTCCGGCGCTGTCGAGGCGAGTCGATCGGGCTTTTCGTTTGTCTGGTCAGGCATGGTGCAGAGAAGATAACCCCGTCGCGTAGCGAACCGGAGCGGGGGTCGCGTACAGTTCTTGCCCCCTGCTACCGGGCTGGACCCACCAACCCCGGATCTGCAGGAGGAGAAAGACCATGATCAGCAACCGCTTCACCAGCGTCGCCCTCATCGGTGCCGCAATCGCCATGGCAGCATGCGCGAAAGACAAGACCACGACCACCGATAGCGCGGCTGGCGCGATGACGTCGAACGACACCGCGGCGATGGCGAACAACGCGGCGCCCGCCGCGCCGGCGATGACCGACGCGAACATCGTCGCGTACCTCGACGAGGCGAACGCCGCCGACAGCGCGAACGGCAAGATCGCATCGACGAAGGGGACGAGCAAAGACGTGCAGGCGTTCGGCAAGATGATGATGGGCGAGCATCATGCGCTGCGCGTCGCGGGTCAGGCACTCGCGAAGAAGGACAGCATCACGCCGGAGCCGGCGTCGAACGACACGACGAAGGCGCACGCCGAGCACACGGCCGACCAGCTGAACTCGACGCCGAAGGGCGCGGCCTGGGACAAGGCGTACATCGATGGCGAAGTCGCGATGCACCAGTCGGTGCTCGACAACGCGCGCGCCGCGCACGACGCGACGCAGAACGCCGACCTCAAGGCACTCATCGAGAAGGCGTCGCCGGTCATCCAGAAGCACCTCGATCGGGCGAAGGAAATCCAGAGCAAGCTGACGCCCGCGACCTGACCGCGGAGCGCATGGGATCGAACGAAGCGCAACGATCCGGAGGCGACGCGCGCGGGGGGAACGATCCCTCGCGCGCGTCTTCATCCGCGCCACGTCCTCCCGGACCGGCAAAGGGCGCGGCGGAACGTGCCGCGGCACAGAACGCCGCCAACGATGGCGCGGCGACGCGCGCGGCGACCAACGATGCCGCGACGAGCCGGGGCGGCGCCAACGACGGCGTCAGGCCGCCCGTGGACGAGCGCCTCGTCCTCATCGACGGCTCCAACGTCGCCCACTCGAGCGAAGGGGAGAAGCCGCGTCTCGCGAACATCCTCATCGTCGAGGAGAAGATTCGTGAGGAGGGGATGGAGCCGATCATCGTCGCTGACGCGGCGCTACGTCACCAGATCGACCGCCGCGGCGACTACGAGAAGCTGGTGGACGACGGGAAGATCAAGCAGGCGCCGGCGGGCACGGACGCCGACTATTTCATCCTTTCCTTTGCCCGCGAGCTCGGCGCCTCGATCGTCTCGAACGACCGCTATCGCGACCGGATCGCCCGCTATCCCGAAGTCGAGGAGCGGATCATCCGCTACATGATCGT
>JAICUE010000260.1 GCA_025936015.1 Gemmatimonadaceae bacterium | reverse complement strand
TCGGCGTCGAGCCGCGCCCGCGCGTCGGCGATTCGCTGATCGCCCTCGGCGCGCAGCGAATCGGCCTTCGCCCGGATCGGCGCCATCTTCGCGTCGACGACGGCATCGACCTGCGCGCGGACCCGCGCCTCCGCCTTCGCCAACTCCTCGCCACCGACGGTGCGCAAGCGCTCGGCGAGGAGCTGGTCGAGGTTCGAGCGGACGTTGAGCGTTGGCTTGGCGATGTCGCCGGTCAGGTCGGCGGTGACGCTGAGATCGTCAACGCCCTCGATCACCCGGAGCGCCAGGTCCTCCATCTGGTTGCGAAGGCCGCCTGGCGAAGCACCGGCAGCGGCAGGCAGCCGCTGCCACACAACGTTAGGCGCGTTCATCGTCCAGCGGGCGGCGATCCGGTTGCCGATCCGCAGGACATCGATGCGGCTCGTCCCCTGACCGAGCTGCGCGCGAATCGGGAGCCCGGGAAGCGGGAAGCTCGGCAGCGTCACCCCGCTCGCGTTGACACCGAGCGAGTCACGGATCCTGCCGCCGACGTGGTCGAGCACTCCGCGCGAGTCGATCGCGGCGACGACGCCGGCGGTCGAGCGTCGCGTCAGGGCGAAGCGCGTCGGCTCACGCACCAGCGCGGGCATCGTCGTGACGTTGGTGATCGTCGCCGCATAGTTGCCGCTTGCCGCGTTCTTCCCGCCCACCGCGAGGGTGACGTCGCCGCGCTCGAGCAGGAAGTCCGGGTACTCCCGCGCTTTCGGATAGGCGACTGTGGTCCCGGCCATCCGCAGCCGCTTCGGCCCCGGCTTCTCGCGAGGGAGCAATCCGGGCGGCACGTACTTCTGCGCCATCTCCGCCCAGTACATGATCTTCTGGAACCGGTCGATGCTCACGTCGCCGAACAGCGCGCCGCCAAGATCGGGACCTTCGATCGAGGGCAGCTTCAGCAGCGAGCGCGCGAAGGCGTAGTCGGCGCGGCGCGCGTCGTCGAGCGCATGGAGCTCGTCGTCCACCATTGCGACGCTCGTCTTCGCGTCGCGAGCGAGGGACTCGACCCGCCGCTTCGCCGAGTCGACCTGGGCGACGGTCCGCCTGATGTCGGCGATCGCCTGCTTCGTGCCGGCGATGCCTAACGTTCTCGGATCGGCGCCCCTGAGCCGCGTCGTCACCGCCCGCGCCGAGTCGAGCACCGGCTGAAGATCGAGCTGCTGGTAGCTGGCGAGCAATGCGTCGCGGAGCGAGTCGGCGCGCGCACCCGCTTCGAGCGCGCGCTTCACCGTCGCGAGCTGCGTCGGGTCGAGCACGATCGAGCGGATCGTGTCGATCGGCGTGAAACTGGCGACCGGCTTCCGCAGCCGCGCGGCCCAGACGTCGAGCGACCGCAGCGTCGCCGCGGCGAAGCCGTTCTTCGGTGCAGGCGCGGACGCGATGCGACGGGTCGTGCCCGTCCGCATCCCGCTCAGCACGAGTGTCCGGACGATGATCTTCTTCTCGAGGAGCGGGCGCGCCTCGAGCACACCGCGCACCCGGTCCGCCTCGACGAGATTGCGCATCCGGTCGAAGGGATCGGCGATCGTGACGCCTCGCAGCTCGACGGTCGCATCGCGCAGGTTGACGTCGAGCTGCGCGATGTCGACCTCGGTGCCGAGGAACTTGGTTGCCGCCTCCTCGATGGTGTGGCGCAGCAGCGTCGGGCCTAACGTCAACCAGACGACGACGATCGCCAGCAGGATGGCGACGAGGGGAATGAGCCCCTTCCAGCGCACGATCCCGCGTCGCCGGCGCACCGCCGGCGGCGCGTCGATCACGACTTCGCTACTCGGGGCTGAACCAGCGATAGACATTGTATGCCTGCGAGGCGGTGACCGCCTTGTAGAACCGTGATTTCCGGACGCGCTCACCGTACCGTGCGCGATAGCGCACCACGAGGAACTTCACCAGCAGCACGATCGGGACGAACAGGACGAGCCATCCGACGACGCTGCCGAGGACGACGGTGTTGTTGAAGTTCGTGTAGGGCACGAGCGGCGCGTTGAACCAGCTCGTCCACATCGGCGTCAGCGCCGGCGTCCCGACCAGCAGCCAGTGGCCGATCCGGTCGAAGACCGGATCGAGGATGAAGCCTAACGGTACGAACAGTCCCCAGGCGAGCATCCCCGCGCCGAACGACACGTTGAGGACGAGGAGCAGCGCGAGGACGATGGCGTTATGGACGTTCGCGATCGGCGTCAGCCCGAGCGCCGCGCCGAGCGCCGCGCCGAGGCCGATCTGGAGCGGCGTGCCGTCGGAGTGGAGCTCCTTCAGCAATGATTGGAGCGTCTTCAGTAAGGCGAGCATGGGGCTGGCTCAAACACTGCGACGAGAGATGAAGAGATACCGCGATCGAGAGACGAGAGATGAGAGGCCCGCCAGGCGGAGACGACAACCGCGGCGCGCAGGCAACCGTAATCGTCGTTTCGTCTCTAGTCTCTCATCTCTCGATCGGAGTCTCTCTCATCTCTCATCGCAGTGTCGCAAGCACGCCCTGCGGACGAGCACTCACCCCCATTGACCTTGCTCGGAACTCTCCAGCTCCTCGCGCAGCTTGAGGTACGAGTCGTACCGCTCTCCGTCGAGCGCTCCGGCAGCGACGGCGTCGCGTACCGCGCACTCCGGCTCGGCGCGATGCGTGCAGTCGGCGAAGCGGCATTCGTCACGCAGCGCACGGATCTCGGGAAAGCAGCGGTCGAGCTCCGATGCGACGATTCCCCACATCCCGACTTCGCGCAAACCAGGCGTGTCGACGACATAGCCGCCATCGGGCAAGGGATGCATGAACGCACCCACCGTTGTGTGCCGGCCCTTGTTCACGCTCTCACTGATCTCGCCGACGCGGAGCGAGAGACCGGGATAGAGTGCATTCAGCAGCGAGGACTTGCCGACCCCCGATGGGCCGCTGAACACCGAAATGCGGCCATGCAGCGCGTCGCGGAGCTCGGCCAGCCCGTGCGGCGCTTTCGTGCTCGTGAAATGCAGCGCATAGCCCGCGCGCTCGTACGCCTTGAAGCGGTCGCGTGCGGCGTCCTCGCTCGCGAGATCGACCTTGTTGATCACGATGCGAGCCGTCAGGTCGTTCGCTTCGGCGATCGTGAGGAAGCGATCGAGCATGCGCGGATGCGGCTCGGGCTTCACCATCGCGAACACGACGACGACCTGATCCACGTTCGCCGCGACGACGCGCTCGGTGCGGCCGCTTCCCGGCGAGCGGCGCGAGAGCGCGGATGTCCGCTCGTGAATCTCGGCGATCGCCCAGCTGTCACTCGCGTCGACCGGCTCGATCGTCACCCGGTCGCCGACGGCGAGCTTGAGCGCGTTCTCCTGCTTGCTCTCGAGCTTGAGGCGCCCGCGCAGGCTTGCCTCGCGGTCGATGCCACTCTCGGTTCTCACATGCCAGATGCCGCCGGTGCCGTGCAGCACGACGCCCCGCTCCGAAGACGGAGATGCGTCGGTCACGAGCCCTCGTCCCGCATCGCGTCCCACCAGCGGCGCGAGGTGGTGGGGCCCGTCGCGGCGACGACACACGCATCGAGCAGCGCCCTCACCGCGGAGAGCGGGAGTCGCGCGACGTCGGCGAGCACTTCCTCTTCGCTCGCGCCGCGCGACAGGTAGCCGGTCTCGAGATGGCCGGCCGGGGTCTGCTCACCGGTGCGATGCCAGCGAACGAAGAGGATGTACGCGCCCCACGGCAGCGCGTCGTCTCGAGCCGCGCCGTCGGCTGCGACCGCGGTGCGGTCGCTCATGATCTCGACGCTGTACGAGAAACCGTCCGGCCCCTCGAAGGCAGCGGGGCGGGCGTGCACTGCCTGATAGCCGCCGATGGTGTTGGCGTCGCCCTTGTCGTGGTCGGGTGGAACGAAGCGGCCGTGACCCATGCGGGCGAGCCGGCGCTGCCTAACGGCGGCGGCCGACGGTCTCCTTGACGATGTTCCCGGCGATGAAGGCGACGTTCGCCGGACGCTCGGCCAGGCGGCGCATGAGGTACGGATACCACTGCGTCCCGAAGGGAACATACACGCGCATCCGGTAGCCCTCGCGGACGAGCCGTTCCTGCAGGTCGCGGCGGACACCGTAGAGCATCTGGAACTCGTACCGCTCGGGCGGGATCTTCTCGTCAGCGGCGAACTTCTTCGCCGCGCGGATGATCGTCTCGTCGTGCGTCGCGAGGCCGGGATAGTTCGCGTGCTTCATCAGGTCCTGCATGCAGCGCACGTAGTTCGCGTCGACGTCGGCTTTCTCGGGATAGGCGACAGTCGCCGGCTCCTTGTACGCGCCCTTGCACAACCGCACCCGGCACTTGAGCTGGATCGCGCGCTCGACGTCGGCGGCGGTGCGATAGAGATAGCTCTGGAGCACGATCCCGACGTTTTCCGGATACGCGGGGTACAGGCGCTGCTCGAAGAGCTGCAGCGTGCGCTCGGTGTACGCGCTCCCTTCCATGTCAAGCCGCACGAAGGTGTGATGCTGCCGCGCCCGGTCGAGCACCTCGTGCATGATCGAGATGCAGAGCTCCTCGGAGATGTCGAGTCCCATCGCCGTGAGCTTCACCGACACGTTCGCGTCGAGATTGTTCTCGCGAATCCTGTCGAGGAGGCGGATGTAGTCACGCCCTGACGCCCGCGCTTCAGCTTCGTTGTGGACGCTCTCGCCGAGGAGGTCGAGCGAAGCGGTGATTCCCTTCGCGTTGAGCGCGCGGACCGCGTCGAGCGCTTCCTCCGCCGTCTCCCCAGCGACGAATCGTCGGGCGAACTTCTTCGCGATGCCGTTGTTCCGGACGAACTT
>JAICUE010000320.1 GCA_025936015.1 Gemmatimonadaceae bacterium | reverse complement strand
GGCGAAGGCGGAGGCGCGGGTCCGCGCGCAGGTCGATGCCGTCGTCGACGCGAAGATGGCGCCGATCCGGGCGAAGGCCGATTCGCTGCGCGCCGAGGGCGATCAGCGAATCGCCGACGCGCGGGCGCGGCTCGACGCCGAGAAGCAGCAGCTCGACGACCGGCTCAAGGCCCTCCTCAGCGCCCGCGGCGTCCTCGGGCTTCCCGCGATCCCCGGCACCGGCGAACGTTAGGCGTCACGCGCCGCCGCCGGCGCCGCGCCCCCGGTCGTGCTTCAGGGTTCTGACGGCGCGACTTTTCGGCCGCGGGCCATCGTGATCAGTGCGACGGCGCCGACGATCACCGCCGCGGCGACGATCGTTCGCGGTCCGACCGGCTCGTGCGCGATCGCCCAGCCGAGCAGCACGGCGATGACGGGATTCACGAACGCATACGTCGAGACCTTCGCCGGCGTACTGACGCGAAGCAGCCAGGCGAATGCGGTGAACGCGATCAGCGAACCGAAGACGACGAGATAGAAGTAGCCGGCGATCGACGCCGCACTGGCGCGCGCGAGGTCGAGATGGCGCCACTCGCCGGCGGGAAGCGCCGCGACCCAGAGTACCACGCCGCCGGCGAACATCTCCATCCCGGTGGCGAGAATGGCATTCTTCGGCAGGTCGCCTTCTCGCGAATACAGCGATCCGATCGCCCACGAGAGTGATCCGCAGATCAGCGCCGCCGCGCCCGCCGGATCGATGCGCTCGCCGCCGAGCGAGCCGGGCCCGACGAGGAGCACGATGCCGAACATCCCGACCGCGACACCGAGCACGACGCCGATCGTCGGCCGCTTGCCGCGCGGTCGCAGCCAGTCGGCGAGCACCATCCACAAGGGCACCGACGCGACGAGCAATGCGGTCAGGCCCGATGGAACGCGCTGCTCCGCCCACACCACCGCTCCATTTCCGCCGGCGAGGAGCAGTGTTCCGGCAATCGCCGCCGCTCGCCAATTCGAGCGCGTCGCTCGGGCGCGGTCGTGCCACATCGCCCAGAGAATGAGAATCGTGCCGGCGAGGAGAAAGCGCGCGCCGGCCATCACGAACGGCGGGATCGTCTCGACCGCATAGCGGATCGCGAGGTACGTCGAGCCCCACACGATGTAGACGGTGGCGAACGCGGCGAGCACGAGGGCGCGACTGGGCACGGCGCCCGCCTCGCGTGAATCTGCCCGCGCCGCCGCGCGCTTCTCGCCCGAAATTGTGACGGACATGAGGGAAAGCTCGATGGCCGCGCACCGCCCGACAACCCGAAAGTTGCTCCTGCATCTGTCGGCGCTTCAAACCATCGCCGGGCGAATGCTGTCGCATTCGTGCCAATGCTGCCAGAATCGGTGGCGGACGCCCGTCCCCAACTTGCGAACCAGGACTCTGCTCATGCGATCGACGACTCTTCGACGTTTCATCGCTCCCGTAATTGCCGCCGTTGCCGTGGCCTCGGTATCCACGCGTGCCTCGGCGCAGGGGGAGCGGATCGCGCTGCCAGGCTCCGAGGTCGCGATCTACAACCTCGTTGGCTCGATCTCGGCGATCGCCGGGAGCGGACGCGACGTCACCGTCACGGTCGCGAGAGCAGGGAAGGATGCCGCGCAACTTCGCGTCGAGCACGGCCAGGTTGCCGGGCGCGAGACGCTGCGCGTGATCTACCCGTCGCGGCGCATCACCTTCGGCGACGACCGTCACTGGGGGAACCGCACCACGCTTCGCGTCAACGACGACGGCACCTTCGACGACGACGACGACCGCGGCTCACGCGTCGAGATCAGTGGAAACTCAGGAGGACTGGAAGCGCACGCCGACCTGACCGTCGCGGTCCCCGCGGGAAAGGAGATCCATCTCCACCTCGCTGTCGGCGACGTCAGCGTGACGAACGTCAATGGCGACGTATCGGTCAACGTGGATGGCGCGAACGTGACGACAACGGGAACGAAGGGGAGCCTCACGCTCGACACCGGATCGGGCGAGGTCAGCATCACCGACGCGCAGGGCAACGTGAACCTCGACAGCGGTTCGGGGTCGGTGACCCTGACGCGCATCACCGGTGACCGGCTCGTGGTCGATGCCGGCTCGGGACGCATGCGCGCCGACGCGATCAACAGCAAGCGCATCAACCTCGACCTCGGCTCCGGCGGCGCCACCCTCAAGAACATCACGGCGACCGACCTCAAGCTCGACTGCGGCAGCGGCTCGACCGAGATCGACCTCGCCAGCGACATCAACCTGCTCGACATCGACAGCGGCTCCGGCAGCGTCACCGTCTGGATCCCCGCAGCGTTAGGCGCGCGCGTCGACATCGACGCCGGTAGCGGCGGAATCGATCTCGGCGTGCCGGTGAGCGTCACGCGAATGGAAGAGGATCACGTCACCGGCACGATCGGCGACGGCCAGGGGACGATCCGCATCGACGCCGGATCGGGCGGCGTGCATCTCAGGAAGCGGGGGTGAGCGAGCGCTTGGCCACAGGCAATAAGCTGTAAGCGATAAGCTGTAAGCGACGGCGTCGATGCTGCGGAGCATCGACGCCGTTGCTGTTGCGGTGTGCGCTCCCTGCTTATCGCTTATCGCTTACTGCGGCTTGTCACGGGCTTCCGTGTCGAGCTCCACCGCCCGCCGCAGCTGCTCGATGTCGTACGGCTTCGGGACGATCGCGTTCACCGGCAGCGCTTCGACCGCGTCGCGGACCGCGGAGCTGATCGTCGCGCCGGTCGAGAGCACCAGGCGCGAGGCCGCGCCATGCGGGAGAGAGCGGAGCGCGCGCATCGTCTCGATCCCATCCATCCCCGGCATCCGCAGGTCGCAGACGACGACGTCGAAGGCGCTCTGCTTCGCCAGCGTCAGTGCTTCGCTGCCGCTGTGCGCCGCGAGCACCGCGTGACCGCGGGAGCCAAGGTATTGCGCGAGGAACGCGGTGATCGACGACTCGTCGTCGATCACCAGGATGTCGAGCGGATTCGCCGCCGATTCGCCGACGACAAGCCCCGCGCTGGTCACGCGCTTCGCGGCTGCTTCCTCGCGGGCGGCCGGAAGCCGGATGGTGAACGTCGTTCCGCTGCCGAGCTCACTCGCGACTTCGATCGTTCCACCGTGGGCGCTGATGATGCCGTGCACCACCGACAAGCCGAGTCCCGTTCCTTCGCCCTCGCGCTTCGTCGTCCAGAACGGATCCCAGATGCGCGTCAGATCGCCGGCGGCGATTCCACATCCCGTATCCGAGAGTTGAAGCAGGACATCATCGCCGTCGCTGCTGGTGCGAAGCGTGATGGTGCCGCGCGGTGACCGATCGCTGCTGGTCGTCGGTGCATCGAGGACGTCCGTCAGCGCGTGCTCGGCGTTCACGAGCAGGTTGAGCAGCACCTGCTCCATCTGCGAGCGATCGGCGGCGATCGCCGGGAGCGATGCGGCGAGGTCGAGCACGCAGGTCACCCCCCGCGTCTCGAGCGAATAACGGCGCGTCGAGAGGATGTACTCGACGACGGCGTTGAGATCGATCGGCTCCGACCGCGTCCCCTCCTGGCGCCGAGTGAAGGTCAGCAGGTCCTTCACGATTCGCGAAGCGCGAAGCGCCTCACGGTGGATCGTCTCGAGCCCGATCCGGTCTTCCTCATTGCGCGGGGTCTTCGACATCAGCTGCGCGAAGCCAATCACCGCGGTGAGCGGATTGTTCAGCTCGTGCGCGACACCGGCCAGGGTCGTCCCGAGGCCGGCCATCCGCTCGCTGCGGCGAAGCATCTCCTCCTGGCGCCGCCGGTCAGTGATGTCCTCGACGATCCCCTCGAAATATTCGAAGGTGCCGTTTCTCGCGTAGCGCGGCTGCGTCGTGCTCCGGACCGTGAGCGGTCTTCCATCGCGCCGGATCCACCGCAGGTCGATCGAGTCGGGAATCCTCTCGTGTCGCTGCGCCGCGGCGACGATCTTTTCGCGGTCGCGCGGGTCCGCATACAGCGACGCGATGTCCACCACCATCAACTCTTCCGCCGAGTCGTAGCCAAGCATCTTCACCAGCGCCGCATTCACCTCGAGAAAGCGGCCCTGCGCGCTCGAGCGGTAGATCCCGTAGT
>JAICUE010000455.1 GCA_025936015.1 Gemmatimonadaceae bacterium | reverse complement strand
CCGCCGGTGCGTTCCGCTCTCGCGCAGCTCGAACGAGGGGAGCATCAGCTCCCAGCGGATCGCGGCAAGGCGCAGCGCGGCGACGACCGCCATCCCCGAAATCACCGCCGGCCGCTGGGCGACACCGATCCGGACGAGCGCGACGTACAGGGTCGTACCGGCGATCGCCGCCGTTGCGTACAGGCTTCCTCGCTGCAGCACCATCGGGATCTGGGCGGTGAGCATGTCGCGGATCACCCCGCCGGCGGCCCCGGTGACCGCGCCGAGCAGGATGCATGCGCCTGACGGCAGTCCCGCCTTCTCGGCGATCTGCGCGCCGGCGACGCTGAACAACGCCAGGCCTAACGCGTCGGCGACGTCGAGCGTCGGCCAGGGGACGCGGGCCCAGCGCGTGTAGAGCAGCGTCAGGATCGCCGAGCCGACGATCACGATCAGGTAGCTCGGATCGACGAGCCAGAAGATCGGCCGCCGGTCGAGCAGGAGGTCGCGGATCGTCCCGCCGCCGATCGCCGTCACCGCGGCGAGCACGACGACACCGATCAGGTCGAGACGCCGCCGCCCCGCAGCCAGCGCGCCGCTGATCGCGAACACCGCGACCCCGATGAGGTCGAGAATGTGGAGCAGCACGCGTCAGGGCGCGACGCGGGACCGAAGCCACGCGTCACGGTGCGCGCGCACGGCGTCGGTGACCGGGATGCCCGCCTTCTCGAATGTCGTGACAGTCATCGCCGGCGACTCACGGAGCGTGACGCTGACCTTCCGCCGCTCGCCGCGCTGCAACAGATCCACGGTGATCACGTCGCCAACCTTGTGACGGTCGATGATCGCGGATAGCGCGGCCACGCTCGGCGTCGCCTCGCCGTCGATCGAGTAGACCAGGTCACCAGCCGAGATGCCCGCCGGCCACGCCGAGCCGTTCTCCGAGGTCCAGTTGATGAAGACACGCGAGCTGTCGTCATCCATCGATGCGCCGAAGAACGGCTTGCCCGCCCCGCTGTGCACGAGCTGAAAGCCGACGGTGGCGAGCAGCCGGGCAAAGTCGGGCGCCTGCTGGCCCTCGACATAACGGCGGAAGAAATCGTTGGCGAATGCGCTGTCGTGCGTCACGTCGCCGAGCACGCGGCGGAGATCAACGAGCGTGTAGGGGCGCGCCGGCGCGAGTGCCTTCGTCTGGTACTGGCCGTACGCGCGCCACATCGCGCGCATGTAATCCTCGAGCGTGAGGTTGTACCTGTCGCGCAGCGTGAGGTCGAGCGCGAGACCGAGCGCCGACCCATACGTGTAATAGGAGATGAACGTATTGCCGCGATTGGTCGGATCGATCGAGACGGCGGCATCGACGAACGGCGCCTGCATGCTCATGCCGACGGCGGAGAAATGCGCGCGCCCCGGCGCCGTGATCACGGTGCTCACCGGATTCGCGACCACGGCGGCGTACTCGTCGTCGGTGTAATAGCCGGCGCGGCGAACGAACAGGTTGTCGAAGTAGTTGGTGAAGCCCTCGGCGAACCAGAGCTCGCCCGACATGTTCTCGCGCTCGAAGTCGAACGGCTCGAGCGACCGCGGACGCAGCCGCTCGACGTTCCACGAATGGAAGAACTCGTGCGACAGCGTGGTGAGGTTGGCGCGCCGCTCGGTCGCCGTGGCGAGTGATCTCCGGCTGGTGATCACGGTCGAGTTGCGATGCTCCATCCCGTCACCGAAATCCCACGGCAGGTAATCGGCGAGAAAGGTGTACGTGCCGAAATCGTAGCCCGCCGGCGCGCCCCACGCGGCAACTTCCTCGGCGACGACCTTCTTCGCCATCGTCGCGAAGGTGTCGACTTGCGCCTCGGTCCCGAGGTGATGGACCGCCAGTCGCCAGGTGGATTTCCGGCCGCCGGAGGAATCGCTCCAGATGCGGAACGTCACCGGTCCCACCTCGACCGGCGAGTCCATGAACCACTGGAGGTTCGGGGCGGTGAAGACGGTCGAATCCCCGGTCGGGACGAGCTGCGTCGCGATGCGCCAGCCCGCGCGAGGATGCAGGGTCAGGCGGATCGGCGCGGTGTCCATCCCGCGGGCCCACATGAAGAGCGCGGGCATGTTGATGTGCGCGTGCGAGTGGTCGACGCCGAGGTAGGTACCATCGGTGCGATCACCGAAGACGGTGTAGCTCACGCGCACGGTGCCGTCGCCGCGGGCGATGTCCCAGCCGTGCGGGTCAGGTCGAGTGATCGCGAGTGCGCGACCGTGGCCATCGACAGCGCTGACGTCATAGACATTCTTCGCGAATGAATGAATCGCGTAGCGACCAGGCGATGAGCGACTCATCCGCACATGCAGCAGCTGGCCGGCGGGGGCGCCGCGGAACGTTGCCGTGACTCTCGCCTCGTGCTGTTCGGCGTGCGGGAATGCGACGTCATATTCGACCGCGCGCTGCTGCGCGGCGAGAGGGATCGCGAGCAGGGAACCGAGGAAAACGGCAGAAAGGCGCGCGAGCATTTCGGGAGGAGTTACGGTGATCACATCGGCCAGGATGGGAGAAGAACGGCTGTCCGGCGGAAGTGCACGGTACCGCTGGAAAGTGTGCACCGGGTGCACGCGGGAGACCAGCGGCAATTCTTACCAACTCCTTGCTTGCACGATGATATCGGTGCCGGGTAGGGTGACCAAATGCTATCGCCTCTGAGTTTTCTCGCGGGCCTCTGCCTG
>JAICUE010000483.1 GCA_025936015.1 Gemmatimonadaceae bacterium | reverse complement strand
GGCCGCGCCGTCGGTTGGCGGTGGTGCTCCGGCCCGGAAGGCGCCCGCGCCGGGTGCACCGCCGAGAGCGAGCGCGCCATCCGCGCCCCCGCCGGTGGCCGAGCGTGAGTTCTCGGATGACGAAGCACCTGATTTCGGCGACGACGATCTTCCGTTCTGAGCGCGGCGTGCCGGCCGCGTCGCGTCGGACTGTTCGCTGCTGCCTAACGGTGAGCCAGCGGAGATCGTCCGGCGGCCGTCCGGCTCAGATGTGGCCGCCGATCGCGAGCAGCGCGTAGCCGTCGCCGATGCTCAGGCGGGCGAGCCCGAAGGTTCGCCCGCCAGCGCGGCCGATGTAGCCGATCGTTCCGTACACCGTGCTCGCGTAGCCGGTGCGATAGCCCACCCCGCCGAAGAATGACCCCGATGTTCCCATCGGGGCGAAGTTCGCCTCGGCCGCGCCACCCCACTCCACGCTCACCGGTCGGCGGCAGTTGCTCGCGCGGACGTACGCCCCGGTGTTCCGGTCCTGGCAGTACTGATCGCCGTAGAGCGACGTCTGCATGATGTATTGCCGGTTCTGCTTCCCCTGGACGAAGGTCATGTCCAGCGGCAGCAGGTAGGCGAACAGCTTCTGCGATCGGACACCCGCGCCCGCATTCAGCGAAAAACCGCCGTGCGGCTGATCCCAGCCGTAGCCCATGTTCCCAACGAGGAAGATCGGCCGGTCGCGCGTCTGCGCGCCGAGCGCGCCAGTGGTCAGTGCGATCGCGGTCGCGACCGCGGCGAATACGCGGATCATCGTCATGGCTCCTCGAAGGTCTGCCTCTTCCTGCGCGGCATTCGTGCCAGCCGGCAAACGTTCTTCCCTGCGCGCGATGCCCCGGTGAGAAAGATATGCCCGCTGCGCGCCCGGCCGAAACAAGGGCCGCGCGCGGGCGTATGGTGCGGCTCCCGCGACAGGAGCTCGTCGATGCGAAGTACCCTGATCATTGTGCCGCTGTTGGTCGTGGCTCTCCTCGCCACCTCCGCCGCGGGGCAGGACACGAGCTCGCGTCCGAATCGCGCGCGTCCGGCTCCCCCGGCCGCGCTCCCGCCGGACTCGTTCGACCTGGCGCGCAAGTACACGCAGTGGTTCTATACCCAGCAGTTCGACAGTCTGGTCGCGCACCATGCGGCGGAAGGCGTCACGTCCGGTGAGCTCGGCGCCCGGCTCGCCGGCAACTACAAGGAGATGGTCGAACGCGCGGGGAAGGAGATCTGGGTAACTGACGAGCGTTTCATCACGCGCAACGGGCAGCGCCAATATTGGCGGACCGCGACCTTCACCGGACTCGATGAACCGCTGCTCGTTCGGTGGGTCATGAACGCGAAGGGCGAGATTACCGGGCTCGGTCTCGGCCCGAAGTCCGCGGCGCCGCCAATCGACCCCGCGCCGTAGTCCTGCAGCAGCAGCATCATCGCGCGTCCGGCAGCCGGCCGCGCTCTCGAACCGGAGGATACCCGTGGATCATGATGTCTATAGCTTCGCCGTCGTGATGGGCGTGCTCGGCACGTTCATCGCGGCGATGGTCGGTCTCTTCGTCGCCTCGCGCTTCGTGCTCCAGCGGAGCAAGCCGCGTCCGATGATGCCCGTCGACGACGAACGTTTTGCCCGTCTCGAACAGGCAGTCGACACGATGGCCATCGAGATCGAGCGGATGACGGAAGCGCAGCGCTTCACCGCGAAGCTCCTGAACGATCGAGCCAGCGCCATCCTGCCTGGCGATCAGCGTTAGGCAGCCGGTGGTACCGCTCGCACCACTACTCGCCGCTCATTCTCGTCGCGCTGCCCGAGGAATTCACCGACCGCGGCGAGCGAATCGATGTTGTCGCAGAAGATCTTGAACGTCGCCAGCACCGGCACGGCGAGAAATGCGCCGGGCACCCCCCAGATCCAGAAGAAGAAGGTCAGCCCGACGAAGATCGCGACCGGGTTGAGTGTCAGGCGATGGCCGAGCAGCAGCGGCGAGACGACGTTGGCCTGGATGAGGTTGATCAACAGGAACGCGCCCGGGGCAAGCAGCGCATGTCCCGCGCTGTCGAACGCGGTCAGGCCGGCGAGTCCGAGGATCACCACCGCCGCAAGCGCGCCGAGGTAGGGCACGAACTCGAGCAGCGCGACCATCACGCCCCAGAGCGGAGCGTTAGGCAGCCCGATCGCCCAGAGCGCGATCGCGACGATCGTTCCCTCGACGACGTTCACCATGAGCGCTGTCGTCAGGAACGCCGAGACGGCGGCCTCGGTCGCGCGCGCGATCTCGACCGCCTTCAGCTTGTCGCTGAAGTGGGGAAGCACCTTGATCAGCTTCTGCAG
>JAICUE010000469.1 GCA_025936015.1 Gemmatimonadaceae bacterium | reverse complement strand
CAGCGGCGATCACTTCGTGATCTGCACGCAGAACCACGACCAGGTCGGCAACCGCGCCGCCGGCGAGCGGCTGACGACGCTGCTCACCTTCGAGCAGCAGAAGGTCGCCGCGGCGCTGCTGCTTCTCTCGCCATACGTGCCGCTGCTGTTCATGGGCGAGGAGTACGGCGAGACGAATCCCTTCCAGTACTTCGTCAGCCACGGCGACGAGAAGCTCGTGAACGCGGTACGGGAAGGGCGTCGCAAGGAGTTCGCCGCGTTCGGCTGGGGCGACGAAGTTCCCGATCCGCAGTCGGAAGAGACGTTCAGGCGCTCGAAGCTCGACTGGCAGAAGATGCGCACCTCTCCGCACAAGGAGATGCGTGCGCTCTATCGCGACCTGCTGCGCCTCCGCCAGATGGAGCCGGCGCTCCGACCCGGCGACGCGACCGTGAACGTCAGGCACGATCCCGCCAAGCGGTGGCTCACGGTCGAGCTGACGCCAGCGGACGGGAACCCGGTGGTCGCGCTCTTCAACCTCGGCGACTCGGCGCAGGCCGTGCCACTGCCTGATGGGAGCAGCGAGTGGGACGCACTGCTCGCGACCGACGACGCACCGTACCAGGCACCACCATCGCGTGCCGATGGCACCGACCCTGACGCCGCCGGCGGCATGGTCACCCTGTCACCATACACGGCGGCACTGTACCGCCGGGAGCAACGTTAGGCATGCGAGTCTGGCCCGGACAGCCCTATCCACTCGGCGCGACGTGGGACGGCGAAGGCGTGAACTTCGCCATCTTCTCCGAGAACGCGACGTCGGTGGAGCTCTGTCTCTTTCACAAGACCGAGGACGCGGATCAGTTCGAGAAGATCGTGATGCGCGAACGGACCGACCAGGTCTGGCACTGCTACCTGCCTGACGTGCGGCCGGCGCAGCTCTACGGCTATCGCGTCAACGGGCCGTACAAGCCGGAGGAAGGGCACCGCTTCAATCCCGGGAAGGTGCTCATCGATCCGTATGCGAAGGCGATCAGCGGGACGATCAACTGGAGCAACGCGCTCTTCGCCTACAAGGTCGGCGGCGACAAGGAGGATCTCGAGCCCGATTACACGAACAGCGCCGCCGGCATCCCGAAGAGCGTCGTCATCGACTCGGCGTTCACCTGGGGGAACGACCGCCCGCCGCGGACACCCTGGAATCGCACGGTGATCTACGAGGCGCACGTGAAGGGGATGACCATCAAGCATCCGGAAGTGCCCGAGGACATTCGCGGGACCTATCTCGGCATGGCGTCGGATCCCGTCATCCAGCACCTGCTGTCGTTAGGCGTGACCGCGCTCGAGCTCCTCCCGGTGCATCACTTCGTCACCGACCGCCATCTCGCCGACAAGGGACTGACCAACTACTGGGGCTACAACTCGATCGGCTTCTTCGCGCCTGACGTGCGCTACGCACGCGGCGGGCTGATGCACCAGGTCTACGAGTTCAAGTCGATGGTGAAGAAGCTGCACAGCGCGGGGATCGAGGTGATCCTCGACGTCGTGTACAACCACACCGGCGAGGGGAACCACATGGGTCCGACCCTCTCGCTCCGCGGCGTCGACAACAAGGCCTACTATCGCCTCGAGCCGGACAAGCCCCGCTTCTACACGGACTTCACCGGCACGGGCAACAGCCTGAACATGCTGCACCCGCGCACCCTGCAGCTGATCATGGACAGCCTCCGCTACTGGGTGACGGAGATGCACGTCGACGGATTCCGCTTCGACCTCGCTCCGGTGCTCGCGCGCGAGCTGTTCGAGGTGAACCGGTTAGGCACCTTCTTCGACATCATGCAGCAGGATCCCATCCTCTCACAGGTGAAGCTGATCGCCGAGCCGTGGGACGTCGGGCCGGGCGGCTACCAGGTCGGCAACTTCCCGATCGGGTGGGCCGAGTGGAACGGCAAGTTCCGCGACTCGATTCGCAAGGTGTGGAAGGGCGAGCCCGGCCAGGCCGCCGAGCTGGCGACGCGGCTCTCCGGGAGCAGCGACCTCTATCAGTGGACGCAGCGCGGCGCATACGCCGGCGTCAACTTCGTGACCGCGCACGACGGCTACACGCTGCACGATCTCGTCAGCTACGAGCAGAAGCACAACGAAGCGAATGGCGAGAACAACCAGGACGGCCATAACGACAACATCAGCCGCAACTGGGGAGTCGAGGGGCCGACGAACGATCCGAAGATCCTCGAGATGCGCTACCGCGCGATGCGGAACTTCATCGCGACGATGGCATTCTCGCAGGGCGTTCCGATGATCTCGCACGGCGACGAGATCGCGCGCACGCAGAAGGGAAACAACAACGCATACGCGCAGGACAACGAGATCACCTGGATGAACTGGAATCTCGACGAGCGGCAGCGCGGGTTGCTCGAGTTCACCCGCGGCGCGTTCGCGATCCGCCTCGCGAGCCCAGTCCTTCGCCGCCGCCACTTCTTCAACAGCGATGGAAAGGAAGGCGCCGAGAAGGAGCTGATCTGGCTGACGCCGGAAGGAAAGCCGGT
>JAICUE010000395.1 GCA_025936015.1 Gemmatimonadaceae bacterium | reverse complement strand
TCGCCGAATCAGCGGCAGCGCGATGACGAGCGCGGTACGCGAGCGGGGAACTGCGTTCACCGCGCCGCCCGCGGCCGCGATGCCGGTCGCAGCGGTGGAAGCGCGTCCCGACTTGCTGCTCTACGCGATCGCGGCGGTGCTCTTCACCGCGGTGTGGCGGCTGCAGGATCTCTTCCCGCTGCTCGCGCCGCTGCGCCCGACGATCACCTCGCTCGGCGCCGCGCTCGCACTGTTCGCGCTCAATCCGCGCGGACGCCGCAACCTCTCGCTCCTGCGCTCAGCGCCGTTAGGCCTGGCGATCCTGCTGCTGGTGCTGCTCGTGATCGGCGCACCGGTCAGCATCTGGCCGGGCGGGAGCATCGCATTCCTCATCACCGACTTCATCCCGAGCATCATCCTCGCGGTGCTGATCGCCGCGGCGGTGCGAAGCATTCGCGATCTCGAGTTCCTGATGACGGCGAGCCTGATCGCGGCCGCGGTCTTCTCGGTGTACATCCTGCTGACGGTGCAGGTCGAGAGCACGGGGCGTCTCGGGCGGTTGCGCTATTACGACGTGAACGATCTCGCGCTGCTCCTCGTGAGCTCGATGCCGATCGCCGTGCTCCTGCTGCGACGCGGGAGCGGCGCGATCCGGGGGACGCTGGCGATCATCTGCCTCGCCATCTTCGTCGTCGCGCTGGTGCGAAGCGGATCGCGTGGAGGCTTCCTCGCCTTCCTCGCGGTGAGCGCGTACATGCTGCTTCGCTACCGCGCGCTTCCGGCGCGGGTGCGCGGCGGTGCGGTGATCGGCGGCGCGCTGCTGCTTCTCGTTGCCGGCGGCAGTCGCTACTGGCAGATGATGCAGACGATGCTGCACCCGAAGGAAGATTACAACTGGGCCGGCAATACCTACGACGGACGGATGGAGCTGTGGAAGCGCGGGCTGACGTACGTCGGCGAACATCCGGTACTCGGTATCGGAGCCGCCGCGTTTCCGGTCGCCGAGGGGACGATCTCGGCGACGGCGCGTCAGCGGCGCGACCTCAACCTCACGACGAAGTGGTCGGTCGCGCACAACGCCTACATCCACATTGCCGCCGAAGCGGGGTTGCCGGGATTCATCGTTTTTGTCGCGATGCTGATCGCGGCCTTCCGGGCGATGGCGCGAGTCAACCGCCGGTCGAGTACCGCGCTCGGCGATCCGCGGATCGTCGCGGCCGCGCAGGCGCTGACCGGAGCGTTGCTCGGTTATTCGATCGCGCAATTCTTCATCTCGGCGCAGTACTTCAGCTTCCTCTACGTGCTGATCGGCCTCATCGCCGCGCTGCAGAAACTGCAGCGGCTCGAGGGCGTGATGCCGGTGCCGGCCCGATGACCGGCGCACGGGGTGGAGTGCGGGCGACGGCAAAGCGGGTCGCCGAGCGGGTCGCGGTGGGCGGGCGCCTGACGCGACTGGCGTTGCGGGCACGGCGCGGCGAAGTGCTGGTGCTCGGCTATCACAACATCGTGCCTGACGGCGAGCCCATCGTCGGCGATCGATCGCTCCACCTTCCACAGCGGCGGTTCGCGGCGCAGCTCGATGCGCTCATCGAGACGCACGACGTGATTCCCCTCGAGGAGCTGCTCGGCGAAGGGGGGGCTACAGGTCGGCCGACGGCAGCGATCACCTTCGACGATGGCTACCGTGGCGCGATGACGGCCGGCGTGTCGGAGCTGGCGCGACGCGGGCTGCCGGCGACGGTGTTCATCCCGCCGGCGTACGTCGGCGATGGCACGTTCTGGTGGGACGCACTCGAGATCCCGGCAGGCGGCGATTTTCGCGAGCATGCATTGACCGCATGCCGCGGCGAGGAAGGCCGCGTGCGCGCCGACGCGACGCGGCGCGGGATCGCGGTCCGCCAGCTGCCGTCGCACGCGCGCTGCGTGACGCTCGACGAGTTGCGGCAGGCGGCGCGTCATCTCACCGTCGGGTCACACACCTGGTCGCACGCCAATGTCGCCGCGCTCGACAGCGACGCGTTAGGCAGCGAGCTGACGCGGCCGTTAGGCTGGCTGCGGGAACACGTCGCGACGACGATTCCCTGGCTGGCCTACCCGTATGGGCGCAGCTCGGCGGCGGCCGAGGCAGCTGCGGCGCGCGCGGGGTACGCGGGCTCGCTGCTGATCAGCGGCGGGTGGACGACGCGGCCGCCGCGCTCGGCGCAGGCGGTGCCGCGGCTCGACGTGCCGGGCGAAGTCTCGCTCGACGGATTCGCGCTGCGCATTGCGGGCCTCGTCGGCGGGTGAGCGCGCGAACCATTCTCGTCACCGAGGGCGAGCAGCGCGCAGCGCTGGCGATCGTACGGTCGCTCGGACGCGCGGGACACAAGGTGCACGTCGCGTCGAGGAGTGGACGATCGCTCGCGGGCGCCTCGCGCTACGCGGCGGCGGACCACGCGACTCCCGATCCACTCGCGTCGCCGCGCGAACACGTGGCGGCAGTGCGGGCGCTCGTCATGATGCTCGGCGCGGGTGTCGTGATCCCGGTGACCGAGGCATCGCTGGCCGCGACGTTAGGCGCGCGGGACGAGGTACCAGCGATCGTCCCCTTCCCCTCGTTCACGACGTTCGCGGCGATCTCGGACAAGGCGCGTCTGCTCGGTGAGGCGCCGGGTGTGGGGATCGCGGTGCCAGCCGCGATCGAGGTGCACTCAGCGGCCGAGGCCAGAAAGCTCGCGGGCGACTTGCACTTTCCAGTGGTGGTGAAGCCGTCGCGATCGGTGCGGATCGACGACGAGCGAGCGCAGCGATCGAAGCATGATGTCCGTCATGCCGCTGACGCGCGTGGGCTGGCGCGCGTGCTCGACGATCTGTCCGCCAGCGCGTTTCCGGCCTTGATTCAGCAGCGTATCGTCGGACCGGGTGTCGGCGTGTTTCTCCTCGTGTGGGAAGGCAAGGTGCTGGCACGATTCGCCCACCGGCGGCTGCGCGAGAAACCGCCATCGGGGGGAGTGAGCGTCTACAGCGAGAGTGTCGCCGCCGACGAGGAACTGTTCGTCCACTCGGAGGCGTTGCTGCGCCGCTTCGACTGGAATGGCGTGGCGATGGTCGAGTACAAGCTGGACGCGGCGACGGGAACGCCGTATCTGATGGAGGTGAACGGTCGATTCTGGGGATCGCTGCAGCTCGCGATCGAGGCGGGGGTGGACTTCCCGCGGCTGCTGGTCGCGGCGGCGACTGGCGATGCAGTGTCCGCGGTGACGAGCTATCGGGTCGGCGTCCGCAACCGCTGGTGGTGGGGCGACGT
>JAICUE010000024.1 GCA_025936015.1 Gemmatimonadaceae bacterium | reverse complement strand
CTCGTCGATCGAGTAGCCGATGCCGGCGGTGACGGCGCTCGCCGGCAGCCGGAAGAAGGGCAGGGGCGGGACGCTCAGGTTCGCATCGAGGCCGGCCACGCGCATCCAATGGGTGAGCGAATCACCGGCCGCGCCCGCCCAGAGATACGGCGAGAACACGTCACCGCCGAGCGAGACGCGGTACGACGCGTAGCGCCGTCCGCGCAGCGCGCCGAAGGGAAGCACCGGCATCGGGATCCACTGGGCGACGCTCGTCGTGTCGATGAACGACGGCGCTGAACCGCCGACGACGAATTGCTCGAACGGCGCGGACGGTCCCACGATCCCATACGAGCCATCCAGTCGAATCGAGCTGGTGGTGGTGCCGGTGATCGACCCGGCGCTCAGCGAAGCGGTGGCGACTCCACGCGAGAATGCGACCCGCGATGCAGTCTGGTCCCCGCTGGTGCCGTGCGCGCCCTGCAGCGCGATCGACGCCGCACCGAACCTCACGTCCGAGCGACGCATCGCATCCGCCGTCAGCGATGCGAAGCCAAGGCCGCGCACGGTGCCGACGTCCTGGGTGCGCAGCTGCTGCAGCGAGCCGCCGGCGCGCGCCGCGAGCTCACCGGTCGCGAAGGCGCGGGTGCGCCTGACGGCCAGCGTCGCGCCGCGGAGCGTCGCATCGTCGCCGGCGGTCGTGAAGCCGGTGGGCTTCTGCCGTGAGGCGTCGCGCGACATCGTGAACAGCTCGCCGGCAAGCTCCACCGGCCAGCCGCGCCAGGCGGCGCCTAACGATCCGCCGCGCGGCCGCCATTCCTGCCCGAGCGCGCCCTGCGCGACCCAGTCCATCCGGCCGACCTTGTCGGTACTGGCCAGGCCAAGCACCGCGTCGGCGCCGTCGGCAGCGATGGAGTAGCCACCGAGGAACCGATGCTCACGGGTGCCCAACCCGTATGCGCGGCCGCTGCCTAACGGCGAACGGGCGAAGGTGTCGGCGGCGATGACCGGCCGCTGCGCGGCGGGCGCGAGCCGCGGATCGATCGCGACGGGGCGTATCGCGATGGTCGAGTCGAGCGCGATCCGGCGGACGTCCATCCCGGTCGCATGCAGCGTGAGGAACCAGACATCGCGGCTCCCGCCGATCGACGGCGCGACCGCGGCACTGAGCACCCGCGTCAGGTCGCGAGTCGTACCGGTCGCCGGGTCGAGCACCGCGAGGTTCGGGATGCCGCCCCGCTCGGAAACGTAGACGATGCGACCGTCGGCGGTGAAGTCGGCGTCATAACGGTTGACGTCGTCCGCGGGACCGACCTGGCGAAGTCCATTCGCCGAGTCGAAGGTCACGAGCCGCCAGCGCCCAGAGTCGGAGACCGCGGCGACGATCGTTCGGCCGTCGCGCGAGACGCGCGGGCGATAGAAGGCGCGCGTCGGCGTGCCCGCGGCGAGGACCTCGATCGCGCCGTCGCGCAGCGAGACGCGGACGAGATCGCAATGGCCGGCGTAGCAGCGCGTCGCCGCCGCGGAGCGACCGTCCGGCGCGGGATCGGCGTCCTCGATTCCGGCGAAGCGCGTGACTCGGCTGACCTTGTCGGTCTTCGTTTCCCAGACGAAGAGATCCGGGATCGTGGTGCCGTCGGCGCGCACGGTGTTCCGAACGACGAGCAGTCGCCGGTTGTCGGCGAAGAAGCGCGGCGCATCGTAGGCGTAGCCGTTGTCGGCGTGGAGCGTCGCCAGGGCTTTCTTCTGGCGCGGCCAGAACTGGACGGCGGGAACGTCGTCCGGATCACGCTTCGCCGCGCGCGCCCGACGCGTTGCCTCCGCGGTATCGGGGGGTTCATCCGCGCTGTTCCAGACGACCACGCGCGATGGCAGATCCTTGCTGCGAAGCACCACGGCGACGCGCTTGCCGTCGGCCGAGACCGCGGGATCGCCCGTCGTCCAGGCGAGCCGTTGCACGAGCGTCCCGTCGACCAGCGAGGAATCGCCAAGCGCCTTCTCGATCTCGAGTGCCTTGCCGGTGAGCTCGACGGTAAAGCGGCCGTACAGTGCGCGCGGGGAATCGCCATAGATCCCGATGAACGCGTCGTCGAAAGAGCGGTCGGTGCGCGCGCTCATCCGCCGCCACAGCTGCGGGATCGTGGAGTCCCCGCGCTGCTCACCGAGCCACTCGAGGAACGCCGAGCCGGCGAGATAGGCGAACGAGCCGCCCTGATATTCATCCCAGCTGCTGAGCTGCGCGTAGGTCGGGAGTCTCCCCTCGAGCGCCCACTGGCGAAGGATCGCCGGGCGCCAGACGCCGTGCGGGCGCCCACTCCCGGTGAGCCGCCCCTCGACGTACGTCGCATAGCCCTCGAGCACCCAGCGCGGCGCCTTGCGGGTGATCGGCCCGATGCCTAACGGCGCAAGGCGGGTGAGCAACCGCTGCAGCGGATTCCGGCTGGGCCGGGTGAGGTGCGCGATGTGGGTGAACTCGTGGACGGCGAGAATCTCCGGCCAGCTTCGCGAGTCACCGATCGTGCTGCGCGGATCGGGCGGCGTGGGCCAGACGACGATCGCGGGGGACTCGAGGAAGGGCCACGCCGATCCGTTGGAGACGGAATACGGGTCGGTAACGAGGACCGTGACGCGATGGCGCGGGAGGCTGCCGACCTCCGCGCCGACCGCGGTGCGCACGGACTCGAGGCGCTCGGCCATCGTTCGGGCCCAGTCCTCGAACTCGCGCGGATAGACGACGGTGAAGTGCGGGGTGGTGAGCGTCAACCACTGCGCGTCCGGGCGCCACATGAACTGCGCCGTGGCAGCGCGCGGGGGGAGCGCGACGGCGGCGATGAGCGCCGCGAACAGCCAGCGGATGCCGCGGGCGTGACTACGGGGGAGCGAGCGCGGCATGCGGCCGCGCGTCAGGCGCCGACGTTCTCTTCGTTCGGGGTCTCGTCCGCCTTGCGCAGGTTGAGCGCGTCCATCACCCAGGTGAGGGGGATGATGAACAGCGGGGTGAGAAAGTGACCGAGGAGCAGGTTGACCCAGGTCAGCGCGATGTAGAAACAGATCAGGGCAATCCCGACCCAGATCGTGCCCAGCGGTCCGTGCGTTTCCAAGCGGAAGTCCTCTCGGGTGGGTTGAACACGGTGATAATACAACGCGTTCATGCACCCACGCCAGAGGCGCGCCATCGCCGCTGAAGGATAGATTCAGTCGATGCGGCCGCTCATCTCAGCGATTTCCGAGCGCGTTCATGACGCGGTCCGCCAGGCGGCCGCGGGGGGCCAGCGTTTCGTGCTTGCGGTTTCCGGCGGTCGCGACTCGATGGCGATGTTGAATGCATTCGCCGCCGCTGCCCCCGATGCGATCGCCGCCGTCGCAACCTTCGACCACGGAACGGGCCCCCACGCCACCGACGCGGTTCGTCTCGTGCGCGAAAGCTGCGCAGCACTCGGCGTCCGAGCAGTGAGCGCGCGGGCGGAAGGGCTCGCGCGCACCGAGGCGGCGTGGCGCGAGGCGAGATGGCGGTTTCTGCGCGACGTCGCGCGGAACGAACGGTCGGTCGTCGCCACCGCGCACACTCGCGACGACAACATCGAGACGGTGCTGATGCGGGTGATCCGCGGCAGCGGTGCACGCGGCCTGGCGGGGCTCTTCGCGGCAAGCGACGTCGCTCGACCGCTGCTCGCAGTGTCGCGCGCGGACGTTGCGCGTTACGCGAAGCACGCGCGAGTGCGGTGGATCGACGATCCGTCGAACGAGTCGCGCGCTCATCTGCGGAACCGCGTCCGCCACGAGATTCTCCCCGCGCTCCTGCGCGCTCGGCCCTCGCTCGACGACGACCTGATCGCTGTTGCGCGGCGCGCGGCGAAAATTCGCGCAACGCTCGACGACTGCGCGCGACGTATCGTCCGCGAGGGAAATGACGGTTCGCTGAGCGTTGCTACGGCCTCGCTCGCCGACTATGATCCAGAAGCACTGTGCGCGCTCTGGCCAGCGCTCGCGGCGAGGGGTGGAATCATCCTCGACGCGCGCGGAACCGCCGGGCTCGCACGGTTTACGATGAGAGCAACACCAGGGGCCCGGATGCAGCTGTCCGGCGGATTCGAAGTCCTGCGCCGGCGCGAGGATATCGTGTTGCGAAGGGCGTCGGCCGCGGCTCCGGAACCGGCGGCACTCGGTACGACGCTCGACTGGGGGCAGTGGCGCTTCGCGCGGTGGGACGCGGGAACCGGTCACCGACCGTCAGGCGATGAATGGACGGCGGCGCTCCCCGGTGCAACGCAGTTCGTGGTGCGCGCCTGGCGGGACGGCGACCGGATGCACGGCGCCGGAGACGCAGCGCCGCGGCGGGTGAAGCGGTTCCTGCGCGATGCGGGGCTGGTCGGGCCGGAGCGCGAAGGGTGGCCAGTAGTCGTGTGCGGCGACGACGTGGTGTGGATTCCGGGAGTCCGCCGCAGCAGTGCGGCAACCGTCCGGTCCGGAAGGCCGGAAGTGGTGTATGTGTGTGAGCGCACTGAACGCTGAGCCGAACGCCGATCCACGACTCGACGGACGCGCCGTCAAGCGCGTCCTTTTTGATGAACGCACCATCGCCAATCGCGTCGCCGAGCTGGGCGCCGAGATCTCGCGAGCCTATCCCGAGGGCGACCTGCTCGTGCTCGGGCTGCTGAAGGGAAGCTTCATCTTTCTCAGCGACCTCGTACGCCAGGTCACGCGTCCCCTTCAGGTCGATTTTCTCGTCGCCGCGAGCTACGGCGAGGGAACGGTCTCGAGTGGAACTGTCCGGCTCGTATACGATCCGGAAACAACTCTCGAGGGTAAGAACATTCTACTGGTCGAGGACATCATCGATACGGGTCGCACCATGAACCGCCTGATGAAGCTGTTGGCGGCACGAAATCCGCGATCCCTCGAAATCTGTGCGCTCCTCGACAAGAAGCTCCCGAATGAGCTGCAATACCCGGTGAAGTTCACCGGCTTCGACTGTCCAAACGAGTTCGTCGTCGGGTACGGTCTGGATCACGCCGAGAACTTCCGGCACGTGCCCTATATCGTCAGCCTGCAGTAACCAGAGACATGGCCGATCGCGTTCCGTCTCCACCAAAGAAAGAATCCACCTGGGCACGCCGCGCACGCGCGGCGTCGTTCTGGGTGCTCTGCTTCCTCGTCGTCCTCCTCGTCGTGCAGATGCGCACCGGGTCGAGCGAATCGACGGTGAAGATCAACTATTCGGAGTACAGCACCCAGCTCGAATCCGGCAACATCGCCAAGGTGACGATCCAGGACGGCCGTCAGGTCGTCGGGGACCTCAAGCAGCGGGTCACCATCGACGGGAAGCCGGTAAAGCGCTTCGTCGTGCAGCTTCCGATCGCCAACTCACAGGCGATCCTCGACAAGCTCAATGCGAAGGACGTCGAGGTCGAGGCGGAGGGCGCGCAGAAGTCCGTCCTCGAGTCGATCATAACGGTCCTCCCGTACCTGCTGCTCATCGGGCTCTGGGTCTTCCTGCTCAAGCAGATGCAGCAGGGAGGCGCGAAGGCGTTCTCGTTCGGGAAATCGAAGGCGAAGCTGCTCTCCGGCGACACGCCGAAGCTGACCTTCGCCGACGTCGCGGGCGCGGATGAAGCCAAGGTCGAGCTGCAGGAGATCATCGAGTTCCTGAAGGACCCGGCAAAGTTCACGCGGTTAGGCGGACGGCTGCCGAAGGGCGCGCTGCTCGTTGGTCCGCCTGGTACGGGCAAGACGCTGCTGGCGAAGGCCGTGGCCGGGGAAGCCGGCCGTCCGTTCTTCTCGATGTCGGGCTCTGACTTCGTCGAGATGTTCGTCGGCGTCGGCGCGAGCCGCGTGCGCGACCTGTTCGAGCAGGGGAAGGCGCAGGCGCCGTGCATCATCTTCATCGACGAGATCGATGCGGTCGGTCGCCATCGCGGCGCCGGCCTCGGTGGCGGCCACGACGAACGCGAGCAGACGTTGAACCAGCTGCTCGTCGAGATGGATGGCTTCGAGAGCAACGAAGGCGTCATCCTCATCGCGGCGACCAACCGTCCCGACGTTCTCGACCCGGCGCTGCTGCGCCCGGGACGCTTCGACCGGCAGATCGTGGTCGACGCGCCGGACCTCCGCGGCCGCGAGGGAATCCTGCGCGTCCACATGCGGAAGGTCCCGATCGCCGACGACGTGAACGTGATGACGCTCGCGCGCGGCACGCCGGGAATGTCCGGCGCCGACCTGGCGAACCTCGTCAACGAGGGCGCGCTGCTCGCCGCTCGCCGCAACCGCGACAAGGTCTACATGGCCGACCTCGAGGACGCGAAGGACAAGGTCATGCTCGGCACCGAGCGGAAGTCGATGGTGATGAAGGACGAGGAGCGCCGCCTGACCGCGTACCATGAGGGTGGTCACGCGATCTGCGCGGTCAAGATCCTCGGCAACGATCCGCTGCACAAGGTGACGATCGTCCCCCGCGGGCGAGCGTTAGGCCTGGCGTTCACGCTGCCGGAGGACGATCGGGTGAGCGTGACGCGGCAGCAGGTCGAGGCGAACCTCGTCATGACCTTCGGCGGCCGCGTCGCCGAGGAGCTGGTGTTCGGGCGCGAGCGGGTCACCACCGGCGCGTCGAGCGACATCAAGCAGGCGACCGCGCTCGCGCGGCGCTACGTGACGCAGTGGGGGCTCTCGGACGCGATCGGCCCGATCCTGGTCGGCGACAACGAGCAGGATCTCTTCCTCGGCCGCGACATCCAGCACCGCCGCGAGGTGAGCGAGAAGACCGCGCAGACGGTGGACGCCGAGGTGAAGCGCGTGATCGACGAGGCGTACGCGCGGGCGAGAGTCGTGCTCACGGAGAATCTCGCGCTGCTGCACATGGTCGCGAGCCAGCTCCTCGAGCGTGAGACGCTCACCGGCGCCGAAGTTGCCGCGCTGGCGCGCGGCGAGACGTTGCCACCGCGCGGCGGCAGCGAGCCGCCACCACTCCCCCCGGCACCAGCCAAGCCGGCCGCCGAGCCGCGGCGCGCGCCGCCACTGCTCGGCGGGCCGGAGATCGCGCCGGCGTGACCGCCGGGGGCGTCTCGCAGCGCACGTCCGAAATCCAACGGCCCCCCCACGGGGGCCGTTGGCGTGTCGGCGATGGCGAGATCGTGCTCGACCGGCCGATCGTGATGGGAATCCTCAACGTCACTCCCGACAGCTTCAGCGACGGTGGCCAGTTCGCCGACCCGGGACGGGCCGTGGAGCGGGCGGCGCGGATGATCGCCGAGGGGGCCGACATCATCGACGTCGGCGGCGAGTCGACTCGCCCGCAGGGTGCGCGACCGGTGGGTGCGGCGGAGGAGCGCGAGCGGGTCATCCCGGTGATCCGCGAGATCGTGAGGCAGTTCCCGCGAGTCAGCGTATCGATCGATACCGTGAAGGCGGAGACCGCCGCGGCAGCGTTAGGCGAGGGCGCCCGGATCGTCAACGACGTCTCCGGATTCCGGATCGATCCGCAGATGGCCGCGGTGTGCAGTGCCGCGGGATGCGGGGTCGTGCTGATGCACTCGCGCGGCGACGTCTCGACCATGGGGACGTACGAGCACGCGGTCTACGACGATGTCGTCGCGTCGGTGCTCGGCGAGCTGGCCGGCTCGCTCAGAACGGCGCTCTCGAGCGGGATAGGCGGCGAGGCCATCGTGCTCGACCCCGGCCTCGGCTTCGCGAAGCGCTCGGAGCATTCGCTCGCGATGCTGGCGGCGATACCGGAGCTCGCGGCACTCGGCTACCCGGTGCTGCTCGGCGCGTCGCGGAAGCGGTTCGTCGGCGACCTGACCGGGGTAGGTGAGCCGGCGTCGCGCGTGCAGGGGACGGTCGGCGCCAACGTCGCCGGGTTGATGCTCGGCGCGCGGATCTTCCGCGTGCACGACGTCGCGCAATCGCGCCAGGCACTCGACGTCGCATGGGCGGTGCTCGCGGCGGCGCGACGTTAGGCATCGCGCGCCGCGACGCTTCATGCAATATTGGGAGGGACCGGAGCAGGGCAGCGCGACCCGAGAACAGGATTCATGAGCATCTTCGAGCATCTGCGGGTGCTGCACCCCGACTGGCGCGACGCGATCGAGATCGCGATCGTCGCCTTCGCGCTGTACCGGGTGATGCTGCTCTTTCACGGGACGCGCGCGGCGCAGATGCTGATCGGCATCGTGCTTCTCGTCGTCGCCTATGCCATCGCGCTCGCGTTGAAGCTGACGATGATCACCTATCTGCTCGGGGTCATCTTCACCTACGGCGCCTTTGCGGCGGTCGTGGTGTTCCAGCCGGAGATGCGCGCGGCGCTGGCGCACCTCGGCCAGGTGCCGGTGTCGCGCATCTTTCACCACTTGCAGGACACCGAGGTCGCCGAGGCGATCGCCGAGGCGCTCGGCCGCCTCGCGCGGACGAGCACCGGGGCCATCATCGCGATCGAGCGTGAAGTGTCGCTGACGGATTTTCTCGAGAGTGGAAGCCCGATGGAGGCGAAGGTCTCGGCCGATCTTCTCGCGACGATCTTCACGCCGTACTCGCCGCTGCACGACGGCGCGGTGATCATTCGCGGCGACACCATCGTCGGCGCGGGGTGCATCCTCCCGCTGTCCCAGGCGACGCTGAGTGACCGGTCGCTCGGCACACGGCATCGCGCCGCGCTCGGATTGACCGAGGAGACGGACGCACTCGTGCTCGTCGTCTCCGAGGAGACGGGGATCATCTCGATGGCATCGGGTGGCGTGCTGACGCGCGAGCTGAGCGAGGCGCGGGTGCGCGAGCTCCTGACGCGGCGCCCGTCGCGGTCGAGCACCGAGATGCGGTCGATCGAGACGGCTTGACGGGCGAAGCGAGCCGGGCTCGCGCGCGGCGCGCCGCGATAATCGTCTTCGTCGCGCTGCTCGCGCTCTATCTCGCATCGCTCGCCCCGCACGTCACCTTCTGGGACGCGGGCGAGTTCATCGCCGCGATCGAGAGCTGGGGGATTCCGCATCCGCCGGGCACGCCACTCTACGTGACAGTCGGCCGCGCCGTGCGGGTGCTGTTCTCGTTCCTCCCGGCGGCGTTGGTGGTGAACGCGTTGTCGGCGATCCTGACGGCGGCGGCCTGCGCGTTAGGCGGTGCACTGCTCGTCCGTCGAGGAGCGAGGCTCGCCCAGGGGATCGGGGCGGGAATCTGCGCCGGCTGCCTGACGACGGTGTGGCTGAGCGCGACCGAGGCCGAGGTGTACTCGGCGTCGCTGCTGCTCGCGGCGCTGATGCTGACGGTCGCCGAGCGTGCGGGGACGCTGGAAGGTGCAGGCGAGCGTACTCGGGCAGTGAAGGCGCGGGCGTTGCTCGTTTACCTCTTCGCCCTCGCCGCGACGTTGCATCCGAGCGCGCTCGTTGCGGGGCCGGGGGCAATCTGGCTGGCGGTCGACGACGGAGCGACCAGCGAGGATCGGCGCATACAGCGCTGGTGGCGCGGGGCGCTGCTCAGCGCCGCGCTCGTCGCGGCGGGCGGCCTGGCGACCGGACGTTTCGCCCTTGCGCTGATCGGTGGCGCGGTCGTGGTCGCGCTGGCAATCGCCGGCCGGGCGGGGGTGTCCGGCCGGCGCGGGGCAGCCGCCGGCGCGAGCCGGGCGATCCTCGCGCTCGCGTTAGGCGCGACGCCGCTGGCGATCATGCTGCTCCGCGCGCGGCTCGATCCGGCGATCAACCAGGGGAATCCGGCGACCTGGCACGCGCTCGCCGACGAGATCGCGCGCCGGCAGTACGACGTCGCTCCCCTCTGGCCGCGCCAGGCGCCAGCGTGGATCCAGCTCGCCAACTTCTTCCAGTACAGCGATTGGCAGGCAGCGCTTGGCCTGGCGCCGGAGTCGACGGCGAGCATCCCGCGGCTCGTCGTCTCGATCGTCTTCGTCGCGTTAGGCACGATCGGGGCGCGCGCGCACTATCTCGCCGACCGGCGCAGCTTCCGGGCGATGCTCGTGCTGCTCCTCGGCGGGTCGCTAGGTGTCATCGCCTATCTCAACCTCAAGGCGGGACCATCGATCGGTTGGGGGATCCTCCCCGACAGCGCCCCCCACGAGGCGCGCGAGCGGGATTATTTCTTCGTGCTCGCCTTCTGGACGTGGGGGCTCTGGGCCGGATATGGCGCGGTCGCCTTCGCCGCGCGCGAGACATGGCTGGTCGCGCGGGGCGCACGTGCCCGCCAAACCGCGGTCGCCTGCGGTCTGGCGCTCGCCGCGTTGCCGGCGCTGCTCAACTGGCGGGCGATGAACCGGCGGCGCGAGCCGGACGCATCGACGGCATCGCTCCTCGCCGATGCGCTGCTCACGAGCGTGCCGCCTAACGGCGTGCTCGTCGTCTGGGGGGACAACGACAGCTATCCGCTCTGGGAGGCGCAGCAGGCGCGGCGCATCCGGCGCGACGTCACCGTCGTCACGAGCCCGCTGCTTGGCGCGGGCTGGTACCGCGACGAGCTGCGGCGCCGGTGGCGCATCGACGCTGGCGCGCTGGCGCCCGAAGCGACGATGGTCGCGCGCACGGTCGCGTCGGCGCATGCCTCGCGGCGGCCGGTCGCGATCGCCGTAACGGTGCCGGCCGAGGTGCGGACGGCCGCGGGGAAGAGTTGGTCGCTCTGCGGCGTCGCGTGGACGGACCCGGGTGCAACGTGCAGCTTCGCCGGCGCGGACTCCCTCGCCGAATTCCTTACAGCGCACCCCGCTGGGCGCTTCACGGACATCACCGTCCGCGCGATGACCGACGCGCTTCGATGCGCGCCGCTCGCGGCACGCGCAGCCCCGGATTCGGCGGTGACAGATTCACTTGCAGGAGCCTGTAACACGCGGTAATTTAGCGTGTTATGCCATTTCCCGACCTGGCCGAGCGCCTCGCCGAAACCAGAGCGAGGATCGCTGCTGCCGCGGCGCGCGGGAATGGGCAGCAGGTTACGCTGGTTGCCGTGACGAAGACCCACGGTGCCGACGCCGTGAACGCGGTCCGTGCGCTCGGCGTCTTCGATGTCGGCGAGAATCGTGTGCAGGAAGCGCTGCCGAAGATGGACGAAGTTGGCGAGGGGATGCGCTGGCACCTCATCGGCCATCTGCAGCGGAACAAGGCGCGTGCGGTCGACCGGTTCGCGCTCGTGCATTCGATCGACAGCATCAGGCTCGCCGATGCCGTCGCGGCGGTTGGAAGGGAGCGAGGGCGGCCTGTTCCGGTCCTGCTGCAGGTGAACGTGTCGGGCGAGGCCACCAAAGGCGGCTTCGAGCCCGGTGAGCTCGACGGCGCAGCGGGGCACATCGTCGCCCTCGACGGGTTGCAGGTGAAGGGAGTGATGACGATGGCGCCATTCGAGGCGCCGGAGACGGTGCTTCGCGCCACGTTCAGTGGTGCACGTGCCGCGTTGGAAACGGTTCGTCGCGCGGGACATGCCGATGCGCGCGAGCTGTCGATGGGAATGTCGGGGGATTACGAGATCGCCGTGGAAGAGGGCGCGACGATCGTCCGCCTTGGTACCGTCCTGTTCGGAGCGAGGGGAACATGATCGACGAGACCTTTCATCTCACGCCGCTCGACGTCCGCCGATTCGAGTTCGGTCGATCGATGCGCGGCTACGATCCGGCGCGCGTCGAGGAGTTCCGCAGCCAGGCCGCCGACGAGCTCGAGCGCCTGACGCGCATCAACCAGGAGCTCGAGTCCAAGTCGAAGGGATTCACCGAGCAGCTGCGCGCGTTCCGCGAGCGTGACAAGGCGCTCAACGACGCCCTCATCTCGGCGCAGCAGCTGCGTGCGGAGATCCGTGAGCAGGCGGAGCGTGAGGCACAGCTCATCCTGCGCGAGGCGCGCGCCGAAGCCGAGCGGCTGCAGGAGACGATGAAGTCCGAGCTCCGCGACCTCCGCGACGAGCTGCAGAACCTCGAGCGCGCGCGCCGTTCGTACCTCGCGCAGCTGCGCGTCCTCGTCGAGCGGCAGCTCGCCGAGATCCAGGCGTCGGAGACCGCGACCCCGCGCCCGTCGAGCAATGGCGATGGCGACGACCAGGGCCCGTCGCGCACCGTCGCCGCGCCGACGCCATCGTGGCTCGACTCGCTGATGAAGGAGTAGGCGCAGCGACCGCTCGCGCTCGAATTCGCACCTGATGACGACTCTCGCACCCGGTTCCTCGCAGGCTTCATCCGCCGTCGCGCCCACCGTCGACGCAATCGATGCGGCCGCCGCCGCCGTGCGCGCCCGCTTCGCCGCGGCCCCCGCGGCCGCGCTCATCCTCGGCAGCGGCCTCGGCGCGTTAGGCAGGGAGATCGCGGTCGACGCGTCGATCGACTATCGCGAGATCCCGGGGTTTCCCCTCTCGACGGTCGAGAGCCACGCCGGGCGGCTCCTCTGCGGAACGTTAGGCGGGAAGCCGGTGATCGCGATGCAGGGACGCTTCCACCGCTACGAAGGGTATACGCTCCAGCAGGTGACCTTCCCGGTGCGCGTGCTGCGCGCGCTCGGCGCGGCGACGCTGGTCGTCAGCAACGCCTGCGGGGGGATGAATCCACTCTGGTCGGCGGGAGACCTCATGCTCATCGCCGACCACATCAACCTCCTCGGCGACAACCCATTGATCGGCCCCAACGACGACCGGCTCGGACCACGCTTCCCCGACATGTCGATGCCGTACGACGCGTCGCTGCGCGCGCTCGCCCGCGACGTCGCATTGACGCAGGGGATCACGCTGCGCGAGGGGGTCTACGCCGCGGTCGCCGGACCGAATCTCGAGACGCGCGCCGAGTACCGGATGCTGCGGAGCTGCGGCGCCGACGTCGTCGGCATGTCGACGGTGCCCGAGGTGATCGTCGCGGTGCACGCGGGGATGCGCGTGCTCGGCCTCTCGATCATCACCGACATGTGCCTGCCTGACGCGCTGGAGCCGGCGAGCTTCGAGAAGATCATCGGCGTCGCCAACGAGGCGGAGCCGCGGCTGACGGCGGTCGTGCGCGGCGTGGTGGAGCGGTCATGACGGGCGCGCCAACGGATACGCGCTATCGGCCGCTGCCCGCGGAGCGGCCCGCGGACGACCTCGAGCGCGAGCTCCTCGAGCGGTGGAAGGAGGAGCAGCTGTTCGAGCAGACGCTCGCGGCGAACGAGGACGGTCCGTCGTTCGTGTTCTTCGAGGGCCCGCCGACGGCGAACGGGCTGCCGGGGATCCACCACGTCTTCGCGCGAACGGTGAAAGACCTCTTCTGCCGCCACCGGGCGATGAAGGGGTTCCGCGTCGCGCGAAAGGCGGGGTGGGACACGCACGGCCTCCCGGTCGAGATCGAGGTCGAGAAGGCGTTAGGCATCAGCGGCAAGCAGCAGATCGAGGAAGTGGGAGTCGCCCGCTTCAACGAGCTGTCGCGCGAGAGCGTCTGGCGCTACCGCGGCGACTGGGAGAAGCTGTCGCAGCGCATCGGCTACTGGCTCGACTACGAGCACCCGTACGTCACCTACTCGCACGACTACGTCGAGAGCGTCTGGTGGGCGCTCGCGACGCTGCACGAGCGCGACCTGCTCTATCGCGGGCATCGGGTGCTCCCGTATTGCCCGCGCTGCGGTACCGCGCTCTCGAGCCACGAAGTCGCGCAAGGATACAAGGACGTCGACGACCCGAGCCTGTACATCGCGCTCGACCTGGTCGACGCGGGCGGGCCCGTGCCGACGCGCGAGGATGGCCGCTCG
>JAICUE010000186.1 GCA_025936015.1 Gemmatimonadaceae bacterium | reverse complement strand
GTCACCTGCACGCCCGCCGCCTTGCCCTGAAGCGCCGCCTCGACGCCGGCGACCGGGGTGTTGACCAGGTTCGCACCGGTCACCGTCGACACCGCGCTGCTGACTTCAGCCCGGGTATCGGTGCCGTAGCCGACGCTGACGACTTCGGAGAGCACCGCCGCGGCCTGCGGCATCGTGAAGCTCTCCTCGACGCTGGCGCCGTCGGCCAGCGTCACCACGCGCGTCCTCGGCGCGTAGCCGATGCGCTGCGCGCGAAGCGTGAAGGTACCCGCATTGAGCCCACGCAATGCGTAACGACCCGTCTCGTCCGTGATCGACCCGCGTGTCGTTCCGACGACGGTGATCTGGACGGACGGTACCGGCCGACCGGAGGCGGAATCGGTCACCACTCCGGTGATCGACGCAGTGCCCTGCGCCGCTGCCATCGCCGGGGCGAGAAACGCCGCGGCGATGAGTCCTACGACCCAGCTCTGACTGAGCGAGTGTCGTCTCATCGACCTGCCTCCTGACGGGGTGATGGAGCAGCCGCGTCGCCTGGCAGCACGTGCCCGGAACGCGACGAGAAAACTCTGGGATGCCGATCGCGAGGGAGTTTGCCCGAGCGGTCGGCTACAATGATCCACACGGCTGGTGCGCGCAAGAGCGCGCCGTCGCCTTGAACGCACTCTTCGCGAGCTTTAACATTCTCTGCTTCGCCCACTTACACATCGAGCCTGAATGCCAACGTACGAATATCGCTGCCCCGAGGGGCACGAGTTCGAGAAGTTCTTTCGCACCATCTCCGGCGCGCCGACATCCGTGACGTGCCCGACCTGCGGCAAGGTCGCCGAGCGGCAGCTGTCCGGTGGTGCAGGGTTGATGTTCAAGGGCTCAGGGTTCTACCTCACGGACTACGGGAAGAACGCGCACGCGAACAAGGGTCCGAAGCCCCCGTCGTCCGAAGGAAACAGTGCCCCGAGCGGAGGGTCGAGCGAGTCCAAGAGTAGCACCGAAGGCACGTCGAGCGGTGCAGGGAAATCGTCAGGGTCCGGTCAACCCTCGAGCGGGGGGAGCAGCGCCGCGAGCGGAGGTTCGTCGAGCGGCGGTTCGACGGGTGGCTCGTCGGGAAGTGGCGGGTCGAGCGGCGGCGCCTCGAGCGGCGGAGGCTCGGGCAGCTCGGGCAAGCCGGGTAAATCGAGCAAGCCGGAATGAGCGCAGCCGATCGGATTCGCGGCGAGCTCTCGCGCGCCGCGCAAACCCTCGGCGCGCCCGCTGACGTCGAACCGGTGCTCGAGCGCCCACGCGATCCGCAGTTCGGTGAATGGGCGACGAACCTGGCGATGACGCTTGCGCGCCCCTTGAAGAAGTCGCCGCGCGACGTCGCGAACGCCCTCGTCGCGGCGATGGACCTGGGCGCGGCCGGGGTCTCCGCCGCCGAGATCGCCGGCCCGGGATTCATCAATTTCCGGATCGCCGCGGGCGACCTCGCCGCGGGGCTGCCGACAATAGTAGCAGCAGGGACTAATTTCGGCCGCCGCGCCGCCGGGGAAGGGCGCGCGGTCAACGTCGAATTCGTCTCCGCCAACCCGACCGGCCCGTTGCACGTCGGCCACGGCCGTCAGGCAGCGTTAGGCGACGCGATCGCATCGCTGCTCGAATGGACCGGCTCCAGGGTCTCGCGCGAGTTCTACTACAACGACGCCGGGGTCCAGATCGCCAACCTCGCCGTCAGCGTGCAGGCACGCGTCGCGCAGGGCGCCGGGCGCGACACGGCGATTCCCGACGGCGGCTATCACGGCGAGTACATCCGCGAGATCGCCACCCGTTACGTCGCCGAGCATCCGGAGGATGCGCAGGGCACGGACCTCGACGCGATCCGGCGCTTCGCGGTGGCGGCGCTCCGCCACGAGCAGGACCTCGACCTGCAGGCATTCGGCGTGAAGTTCGACACCTACTTCCTCGAGAGCTCGCTCTACAGCGACGGGAAGGTGGAGAAGACGGTCGCGGCGCTCACCGGCGCCGGCGCCACGTACGAGAAGGACGACGCGCTCTGGCTCTGCACGACCAGGTTCGGCGACGACAAGGATCGCGTCATGCGCAAGCGTGACGGGACGTACACCTACTTTCTCCCCGACGTCGCCTATCACGTCACCAAGTGGGAGCGCGGGTTCAAGCGGGCGATCAACGTCCAGGGGGCCGACCACCACAGCACGGTCACCCGGGTGCGCGCCGGCCTCCAGGCGTTAGGCATCGGCATCCCGGATGGATACCCCGAGTACGTGCTGCACCAGATGGTGACCGTGATGCGGGCGGGCGAGGAGATGAAGATCTCCAAGCGGGCCGGCAGCTACGTCACGGTGCGCGACCTGATCGACGAGGTCGGGCGCGACGCGGTGCGCTATTTCTTCCTGATGCGGAAGGGCGACTCGCAGCTGGTGTTCGACATCGACCTCGCGCGCTCGCAGAGCGAGGAGAATCCGGTCTACTACATCCAGATGGCGCACGCGCGCCTGGCGGGGATCTTCCGCGTCGGTGAGATCGATGTGGAGTCCGTCACCGGCGACGACGTCGACTTCTCGCTGCTGTCGCTACCCGAGGAGCAGGAGCTGGTGAAGGCACTGCTCGACTTCCCGATGCTCGTCGCCGGCGCCGCCGAGGCGCTCGAGCCGCATCGCATCGCGTCCTATCTGCTCGAGACGGCGCGCAAGACCCATCTCTGGTATCACAAGGCGCACGTCCTGAACGAGCCCGAAGAGATCACGCGCGCGCGGCTGCTGCTCGCGCGCGCGGCGATGATCGTGCTGAAGAACGGTCTCTCGATACTTGGCATCACCGCGCCCGATCGGATGTAGATTGGACGCGGGGTAATTCTCGTCTCTCATCGCAGTGTCGATCGCCGCATCGGCGCGCTGACCCTCTCTCATCCCTCATCGAAGTGATGAAGCCAGACTCGCCACTACTCGTCGTCGGTTCCGTCGCACTCGACTCGGTCGAGACGCCATTCGGCAAGGCGGAGAATGTGCTGGGCGGCTCCGGCACCTTCTTCTCCGCGGCGGCGAGCCTGCTCACCCCGGTGCAGCTGGTCGGTGTCGTCGGCAGCGACTACCCGATGGACCAGCTGTCGGCGCTCGCGAAGCGCGGGGTCGATCTCGCCGGCGTCGAGCAGGCGGAGGGCAGCTCCTTCCGCTGGCGGGGGCGGTACCGCCACGACCTGAACAGCGCCGAGACGATCGAGACGCACCTCGGTGTGTTCTCGCATTTCAGCCCGAAGATCCCGGCGCAGTTCAAGAGCGCGCCGTTCGTCTTCCTCGCGAACATCGATCCGCGACTGCAGCTCGACGTTCTGCGCCAGGTGAACAAGCCGAAGCTCGTCGCCTGCGATACGATGAACTTCTGGATCGAGAGCCGCCGCGCCGATCTGGTCGAGCTGCTCAAGCACGTCGACCTGATCACCGTTAACGACGGCGAAGCGCGGCAACTGACCGAGAAAGCGAACCTCGTTCGTGCCGCCAAATGGATCCTCGAGCGCGGCCCGCGCTACGTGATCATCAAGAAAGGCGAGCATGGCGCGTTCATGTTCACGAAGGAGTCCGTGTTCTTCGCGCCCGCGTATCCACTCGAGTCGGTATTCGACCCGACGGGCGCCGGCGACTCCTTCGCCGGGGGCTTCATGGGCCACCTCGCGAGGACCGGCGACATCAGCGAAGCCAACATGCGGCGGGCGATGATCTATGGCGCAGCGTTAGGCAGCTTCGCGGTCGAGAAGTTCAGCATCGAGCGGCTGCTCGAGGTGAAGCCCGCCGACATCGCGAAGCGCGTGGCCGAGTTCAAGCAGCTGGTCGCCTTCGAGACGGAGATCTGAAGTGGCTGGATCGGATTCTCCCTCCGGGGCGAACCCGGAGGCGATGACGTACGGCTCGGCCGGTGTCAGCATCGACGCCGCCGATGACGCAAAGGGGCGCATCAAGGCGCTCGTCGAGAGCACCTTCACCGCCGGCGCGCGGGGCGGATTCGGCGGGTTCGGCGGGATGTTCCGCGTTCCGGAGGGCGCGACGGCGCCGCTGCTCGTCGCGAGCGCGGATGGCGTGGGGACGAAGATCAAGGTCGCGATCGAAGCGAACCGTCACGACACGATCGGCCACGATCTCGTCAATCACTGCGCCAACGACATTCTCGTGCAGGGGGCACTCCCCCTCTTCTTCCTCGACTACGTCGCGTTCGGGACGCTCGAGCCGGCGGTCGTCGAAGGAGTCGTCGCCGGTGTCGCCGCGGGGTGTCGCGAGAACGGCTGCGCGCTCATCGGCGGTGAGACCGCCGAGATGCCAGGCGTCTACACGCCACCGGATTATGATCTCGCCGGATTCATCGTCGGGATGGTGGAGGAGTCGCGCGTGCTCGGCGCCGATCGCGTCAGGCAGGGCGATGTGCTGATCGGGCTCGCGAGCTCCGGCCTGCACACCAATGGCTACTCGCTCGCGCGACGGATCGTCGCCGAGCGAATGCGGTTAGGCAGCGATGATCGCTGGCCGGGGCGAGCGGAAAGCGTAGCCGACGTGCTGCTCCCGGTCCACCGCTCATACGTCGCCGCGTTGCGACCGGTACTCGGTCACATTCACGCGATGGCGCACATCACAGGCGGGGGATTGCCGGGGAACCTGAACCGTGCACTGCCGGGTACAATGGACGCCGCGGTAGACACGCGAAGCTGGGCGATTCCGGACGTGTTTCTCGACCTGGAGCGAGCGGGAAAGGTCGAGCGTTCAGAGATGTTTCGCGCGTTCAATATGGGCGTCGGTATGGTGGTGATTGCCGAGCCCTCGTCGGTCGAGCGCATCAGCGCGTCGGCCACCGCGGCCGGCGTTGCCGCCTGGCCAATGGGACACGTTGTCGCTGGCGCCGGGCGGGTGATCCTCAACTAATCCGGAGCATAGCACATGAAGCGCAATCTAGGTCTCATTGCCGGCGCGCTGGTGGTGAGCGCGGTATCGGCGCAAGCTCAGAACGCGGCGGGCGACCCGCAGTGCGCGAGCACGCTCCCGTCGCCGGCCGGCCCGGCGCAGGAGAACATCTGCAACACCGCCATCGACCTGTTTCGCTACATGGCGCCGCAGCTCGGCGCGGCGATCGCCGGCGGCAACACGACGTTAGGGCAGGGCGGCTCGTTAGGCGGCCCGGGCCACTTCGCGATCAGCGTGCGTGGCAACGCGTTGATGGGATCCCTCCCGAAGGTCGACAACTACGACCCGGGCAGCTCGTCGCGTACGCTCGATACCAAGACCCAGGTGCTGGCGATGCCGACGGTCGACGCGGCGATCGGCATCTTCGGCGGACTCCCCCTCGGCGTCACCAAGGTCGGCGGGATCGACCTGCTCGTGACTGGCTCCTACATCCCGGCGTACAGCGGCGGCGGCGTCAGCGTGAAGGTGCCTAACGGTTCGCTGAAGGTTGGTTATGGTGCGCGGATCGGCCTGCTCCAGGAAGGGCTGCTGACCCCCGGCATCGGCTTCAGCTACGTGAAGCGCGACCTGCCGACGGTCGACCTCTCGGCGAAAACCGGTACGCTCGGCGGATCGTTCGACGTCAGCGGGCTCTCGGTGAAGACGACGAGCTGGCGCGCGACGGCGAGCAAGTCGCTCCTGGCGTTCGGCGTCGCTGTCGGTGTCGGCCAGGACAGCTACGATTCCAAGGGATCGATCAGCGCATCGACGACGCTCGTGCCGGCCGGGACGACGGCCAGCGTCAGCCAGTCGCTGACCCGGACGAACTATTTCGCCGACCTCTCGCTCAACTTGATGCTCGCCAAGCTGGTCGCCGAGATCGGGACGGT
>JAICUE010000559.1 GCA_025936015.1 Gemmatimonadaceae bacterium | reverse complement strand
TCGCGCAAGCGCTTTCCGAAAGAGGGCCGGATCATCGTCACCGCGCGGGGAGAGGAGAAGATCGTCGCCAATGACATCTTCAACGATCGCGTCACCCTGCGCGACCCTAACGGCGAATCGCGCGTCATCGCGCTCGCCGACCTGCGCCGGGAGATGGGTGGTGAGCCGGATCCCGCGCCTCCGGCCGCCGGCGGCGACCCGTTCGTCGTCCCCGAAGAACAGCGAACCGTCGCACTCGACGCCGCAGTGAGTGGCGCCGACATCGACCCGGAAACGGAAGGCGACGTCGCTGTCGCGATGGGCGAGAGCGTGCAGGGTGGCGACACCCCCGTGCAGCGTGACCGCCGCCCGCATCGGCGCCGCGGCCGGCGCGGTGGGCGGCGCGGTCGCGAAACGCGCGGTCCTGACGACAGCCCCGGCGACGACTCCTCGACTCCACAGGAAAACTGAACGGCGTGACTCGCTTCTACATCACGACGGCAATCGATTACGCGAATGGCGACCCGCACATCGGCCACGCATTCGAGAAGATCGGTGCTGACGCCGTCGCTCGCTTCCATCGCATGAATGGCAGCGACGTCCACTTCCTCATCGGGATGGACGAGCATGGCCAGAAAGTCGCCCAGACCGCGGAAGCCCGCGGACTATCGCCGCAGGAGTTCGTCGATGGCATCGCGGCGCGCTTCCTTGCCATGTGGGCGCGCCTGAACATCAGCCACGACCAGTTCATCCGGACAACCGATCCACGCCACAAGGCGGGCGTCCAGGCGCTGCTGCAGCGCATCTTCGCCCAAAGTCCCGATGACTTCTTCGAGCGCTCGTACGAAGGCTGGTACTGCGTTGGCTGCGAAGCGTTCAAGCAGGACGCTGAGATCGTCGACGGTAAATGCGTGCTCCATCCGACACGGACTCTCGAGTGGGTCCAGGAACGGAACTGGTTCTTCCGGTTGAGTCGTTATCAGGACTTCCTTCGCGACCACATCGAGCAGCACCGCGAGTTCATCCAGCCAGAAAGCCGTCGCAACGAAGTCCTTGGATGGCTCGATCAAGGCCTCGAGGACATCAGCGCCAGCCGCACGCGCTTCACTTGGGGCGTTCCCTTCCCGCGCCCAACGAGCGACGGCGAGCAGCAGACGACGTATGTCTGGTTCGACGCGCTACCGAACTACCTCACCGCGACGGGATTTCCCGCTTCCGAGAGCGAGCAGCGCTGGCCGGCCCAGCTGCACGTGGTCGGCAAGGACATCACTCGCTTCCATGCGATCATCTGGCCCGCAATGCTCGCCGCCGCGAAGCTCCCGCTCCCCGAACGGGTCTGGGCCCACGGCTTCGTCCTCCTCGGCGGTGATCGCTTCAGCAAATCCGCCGGCGTGAAGCTCGACCTCGACGAGGCCATCGATCGGTTCGGCCCCGACGCCTTTCGCTATTTCCTGTTGCGCGAGGTGCCGTTCGATGGCGACGGCAACTTCTCCTGGGAGCGGTTCGAGGAGCGCTACAACGCCGATCTCGCCAACGCGTGGGGCAATCTGGTCAGCCGCTCTGTCGCGATGATCGAGAAGTACCGGGGCGGCGTTACGCCCGCGATGCCGTCAGGCGCTGGCGGGGAGGCCGACGCCGCCGACGCTGCCGACATCGCGGAGTTCGTCGCTGCACTCGAC
>JAICUE010000096.1 GCA_025936015.1 Gemmatimonadaceae bacterium | reverse complement strand
GGGGCGGGCGGAGGGTTAGGTTGCGGAACTGTCCGCCGCGGGCTTGTCAGGGTCGCGGCAGCGGACGGGACGTAGCGCAGCCCGGTAGCGCACCTGAATGGGGTTCAGGGGGTCGCGGGTTCAAATCCCGCCGTCCCGATTTTTGAAGGCCGACAACTAATCTGTTGCCGGCCTTCGCTGTGTTTGGAGGCTACGCGGTGGGGGCGTGGCGCTTCGACGAGCCCTGACGCCGGTCGGCCGCGTCAGGTCGTTCATGCCCGAACCGTCAGTCGACGCCGTGGCGTGACGCCGCTGTGAACGGGGAGACCTCTTTCGAGGTCCCTTCTCGTTTGCGCCTGGTGCGACTCGCACTTGCTGCTGGCGCGGTCTCGAATGACCGGCGCGCCGCCGGTGCGCTCCCCGCGCCGGACATTGTCGTAACGATGAAAGACTACACGTGGACATTCTCCCGGCCGATCACCGCCGGGCGTCACGTCTTGCGAATCACCAACGCCGGCGCGGCGATCCACGAGCTCAAGTTTCGGCGCGTGCTTCCGGGATTCACCACCGCTGAGTCCATCGCCTGGACGCCAGCATCGGGTGCGCCGCCAGCCGATGTCGATCTGGCATCGGTGACCGCGGTCAAGCCGGGCGTCTCGGTCATTACCACGATCGACCTCCCGCCCGGCGACTACACGCTGTGGTGCGTGCTGCAACGGAAGCACGGCATGGTGCAGTCGCTCCACGTCGCCGAGCTCGGGCGACGTTAGGCAGCCGTATCGTTTTACGGACACGGCATGGCCGTTTCGCGAGGGGTGAGCCTAACGACACGCGGCAGGAGCAGCGGCGCGCCCCGTGAGCGCTGCGGCGAAGGCATGCCGCGTCTTCGATGAAGCGCTGGTTGGTTCGCCGCGATTGACTGGCGGATGTCCGCCGCCTGGCGGAGTGCCTAACGGCGACCTGACCGCCGCCGTCAGGCGCCCCACGCGCTACAAACGCGACGCACTCACCCCACCGCCCGCTGCGTACACCGCCCGCACGCCAGCGTCAGCGTGAACCGGCTCCCCGCGCCGATCTCGCTCACCACCGTCAGGTCGCCCCCCATCCGCTGCGCCATCTGGCGGCTGATCGCCAGCCCGAGGCCCGTGCCGTCCTGCGCCCGCGTCAGCTTCGCGTCCACCTGTACGAACGGCTGGAAGACGCATTCGAGATCGCTCAACGCGATGCCACGGCCGGTGTCCGAGATGGTGATGTCGATTCGTTCGCCGCGCTCTTCCTGACAGGAGATCGTTATGATGCCGCCGGGATTGGTGAACTTGATCGCGTTGGTGAGCAGGTTGAGCACGACCTGCTGCACCTTCTCACCATCCGCGCGCGCCGCGAGCCCGCCGACGCTGCCGCTCCGCCGCAGATCGATCTTCTTCTTCCGAGCCTCGTGCCCGACCAGCGCGCAGCATCCGGTGAGCAGCTCGTCGAGCGGGACGTCCTCGACGGCGAAATGAAGGATCCCCGCCTCGAGCTTCGTGTACGCGAGCACGTCATCGATGACGCCGAGCAGCTGCTTCTGACCCGCCTGAATGCGCTCGAGGTCGGCGCGCTGCTCCGGTGTGACGGTGCCTCGCACGCCAAGCTGCAGGAGCTCGGCGTAGCCGCCGATCGCGTTGAGCGGCGTGCGCAGCTCGTGGCTCATCACCGCGAGGAAGTCGGCCTTCGCCCGAACCGCGGCGCGCGCTTCACGCTGAGCGGCGGCCAGCGTCGTCGTTTCGAACGCCGCGACGAGCACCCCCTGGATGACGCCGTACTCGTCACGCGCCGGGCTGTAGCCTAACGTGAACGAGGCGTCGCTGCTCTCGCCCGCCCGGCCCACCGTCACGATGGCATCGTCGACCATGACGCTCTCGCCACCCCACGCCCTCGTGTACAGCTCCCAATCGAGATGCCATCCCTCGGGCCAGCTGCTGCGGACGGGCGTTCCGAAGACGGTAGGGTGCTTGGCGCCCATCAACTCGCGGTACGCGTCGTTGTAGATCTGCGTCGCGTCCTCTCCCCAGAGAAGCACCATCGGGGTCGGTGCGGCAAGTACGAGCGCTGCCGCGGCGCGCAGCCCGGCGGACCACTCGTCGGGACATCCGATGGAAGTGGACGCCCACGCGTAGGAACTGCACAGCGCCGCCATTGGCCCCGCGCCGGCGAAGATGGATGCAGCGGTCGCCGGCTCGCGCGGCGGCGCGTGATCGGGAGCGATTGTCATTGTCGGCCTGCCAGGATTGGGATGCGGTGAGTCAAAGCTCACCAACCCCTCTATTGCACTTTCGTGTCCGCGCGCGGCAAATGCAGCGCGAACGTGGTCCCGTCGCTGGCGTTGGACCTCAGGAGCAGCCGTCCGCCATGGGCCGTGATGATCTTGTCGACGATGTAGAGGCCAAGTCCCAGGTGGCGCCGGTCGCCGTCGTCGTTCGATGCGCCGGGGATCATTCCCTGCGACATCTGAGCGACCTCGTCCGGCGGGATCGCTGCGCCGCCGTTATGCACCGTGAGGACGACCTCATTGGCCTCGCCCCGCGCGCTCACGCGGATCGGCAGGTCGCGCGACCCATGCTGGACCGCGTTGCTCACCAGGTTGATCAGCGCCTGGAAGAGACGGTCTGAATCCCATTCCCCCTCGAGGGCACCAGACGTCACGCACTCGAACGTGTGCTTCGGGTACGACGCACGAACCTCGGCCACGACGTCGCTCACGAGCCTTCCCAGGTCCGTCGGAACACGCTGCATGGGGATCGCATCACCGAAGCTCACGCGCGCGAACTCGAGCAAATCGGCCACCAGCCGGTTCATCCGCCGCGCGCTTCGCGACACCCCCTCGATGAGGGAGCGGTAGCGCTGTGGGAGGTCACCGGACTCCTCGGCGGTGTCGAGCATGAAGCTCGTCGACGTGACGATCGCGCCCACGGGGGTCCGCAGATCGTGCCCGAGAATCGCGAGAAATCGTTCCTTCGATTGACCGATTTCATGGGTGTAGCGCGTGATCGACTCCGCGATCGCCTGGTCGATCGCTTCGTTGAAGCGCGTCATGTCCGCCAGATCCTCGGACCGCGTATGCTGCTGGGTCTGACTCCACAGCCGCATCACGCTCGCCCGCAGCGCGCGAAACTCGGCGACCATCTGTCCAACCGTGAACCCGCTCTCGGCGCGACCGGCGCCATGCTCCTGGGCTGGCGTGGGCGCGGCGTCCGTGGCTGCGTCGGAGTCGCCACGTGCCTTGCCGGTCTGCTCCTCCGGCGTCTGCGGGGCGTCGAGATCGTCCGCGATGGTCGCGAGCATGTCCTTCGCATGATCGCGAAGCGCGCTGACGTCCATTGCCTCGCCCTGCGGAAGACTCCGGGCGAACGTCTCCCACTCGTCGAGAATGGGTTCGACGTGCTGACGAATGAAGGACGAAAGCCTGGGCATGTCGTGTTGATCGATCGGTGTCGAATGTCGCGCCGCGGGCGACAGGGCATCGGTGCGCTCGCGGGTGTCGGTTGCCGCCATGCAAGATTGGTCCGCGCACGAGTCCGCGCCACCCTGAGGCCGCCGGCGCAGCGGGACCATCTCGGCGTTTCGCGTGGCGTCTCGACGGAACGGCCGGTTCCACCTGTTCCGCGGCGGCGAACCCTCTCTTTGCTTCAAGGCGCCGCGGCCCGGCTGCCTAATGTCGCGATCAGAGCGGCGTGACATTGTGGTTTCGCCGAAAGCGGTTCGCCGGATCGTACTTCGTCTTCACCTCCCGCAGCCGCGCGTAGTTCTCGCCGTACGCCTGCCGCACCCGACCCGCATCGTCCTCGCCGAGCGCGTTGACATAGACCAGCTCTGCCGACCACGGCTGCATCGACCGGTAGAATTCGCGCGCCCATGCGACATGTCGCGCATCGTCGTTCGCATCGTCCCACAGGCCGAGCACGACCAAGTCGAAGGCATGCCCACGGGCCGGAAACGCCGTCGCGTTAGGCGCCACCCGTGCTACCGCGCCGTGCGCGTGCTCGAGCTTGACGACGGTGCGCGGTGACGTGCGCGCTCCGGCGCACTCCACGAACATATCAATGGCCGCGTCGGGAAGTGACTGCAGGAACGTCGACTTCCAGTAGCTGCGAATTCCGTAAGGTGTCCCCGCGTCGAACGTTTGCTGCATCGCCGCATACGGCATTCGCCCGACGCGATCCGCCGCTGGCGGGCCGAATGCGCGGAGCGGTGCGAGCAGCCGCTCGCCTTCATCGAGACTCGCACCGCTGTACGCCGGGATGACCGCGATCAGCGGAGCACCGTCCTTGCTCGTCAGCGCAACCGCGAACACCGTCAGCTCGTCAGGCAGACCGGCCATCACGAAATCGCGATAGTGGAGTAAAACCTCGCGGGCACGCGCGAAGGGATAGAGCAGCATCCCCGAGATCACCGTGCTCACCGGATGCAGACGGTACGTGATCGACGTGACGACACCGAAGTTGCCACCGCCACCCTTGAGTGCCCAGAACAGGTCCGGATTCTCCTCGGCGGTCGCTGTCACGAGCTCACCAGCCGCCGTTATGACTGAGTAGGCGAGCGTGTTGTCGCACGTGAGACCACAGCGTCCCATCAACCAGCCGACGCCACCGCCGAGGCTGAGCCCAGCGATTCCAGTGGTCGAGTTGACGCCGCCCGTCGTCGCCAGGCCGTGTGCTTGCGTCGCCGCGTCGAAGTCGGCCCATGTGAGTCCCGGCTCGCTGATGGCGGTGCGCGCGACGGGATCCACGCTGATCCGCTTCATCGGCGACACATCGATGACGAGTCCTCCCTCGACCATGCGAGGCCGGCGACGTTATGGCCACCGGCGCGAATCGCCGGGTAGAGGTCCTCGCGCACCGCGAATCGCACCGCTGCCGCGACGTCATCCGCGATCGTACAGCGAACGATCGCTGCCGGCCGGCGATCGATCATCCCGTTCCACAATCGACGGGCGATCTCGTATTCCCGCGAGCTCGGCGTGAGGACGTAGCCGCGCAGCTGCAACCGCAGCGCATCGAGATTCATGAGCAGATCCTCAATCGTCCGAGGTATCGACCAGCGTGCCGGCACCGAAACAGTACGAACACCGCGCCCCTGGCGCAAAAGGCGCGCACCGTCGGCCCCCGTTGAGCCGCGCGATTCACCGCGCCCGCCCGCCCGCCGGAATGTTTCAAAAAACGGACTTGCCCCCCGACTCGGGCGATCACACCTTCGACGCATGAGCAGCTATGGACAGTTCTGTCCTGTCGCGCTCGGCGCCGAGATCTTCGCCGAGCGCTGGACACCGCTCATTCTCCGCGAAATGCTCCACGGAGAAATCTCCTTCAGCGACCTGCACCGCGGCGTTCCCCGGATCTCGAAGAACCTCCTCGTCCAGCGGCTGCAGCCGCTGCACGCGAGTGGAATCATCGAGCAGGTCGCCGCCGGCGAACATCGGCGCCATTACCGCCTAACGGTCGCCGGGCTCGCGCTGGGCCCGGTGATCGACGCGCTGGGGACGTGGGGCTACAACTGGGCGAGCAAGGATCTCGACGACGAGCATCTCGATCCCGACTTCCTGATGTGGTCACTGCGGCGCCTGCTCCGCATGGACGCGCTGCCTGACGAGCGCGTCGTCGTCGCGTTCCGGTTCCGCGGGCACGCCGACCGGCTCTACTGGCTCGTGCTGCAGCGGTCCGGGGTGGACCTCTGCCTTCACGACCCCGGCTACGGCGTCAGCCTCGAGGTCAACGGCACCGTTGCCGCGCTCGCCGGCGTCTGCCTCGGACATGCCGAGATCCGGCGGGCCATCCACGACGGCGAAGTCGAACTGCTCGGCGCCCCACGCCATCGTAAGGGATTCCCGACCTGGCTCGGAGTGACGCACTTCGCTGCACTGCCGAAGGTTGCGGCCGCCGTCTCGCGCTGAGCGGCTGACGGTTCATTTTTGGGGCTGTTCGCAATCGCTCGATTCGATCTACACTCGTCTCCTCGCGTTCGGCGTCAAGCCACACCAAGGAGGCTACCATGTGAAGGAGATACGAAGCGGCATGCGGCATCGCGATCGCCCTGCTCGTCGGCGGATGCGCGGACAAGTCGACGACACTCACGGCGCCGGCCGCGCCTAACGTCGAGGCTCGCGCCGAGGTCGAGGGCGCGAATGGCGCGCAGCCGCTTGCCCGCGACTTCAGCGCCGATGTACCGATCGCCTACTACAGCCTTTCGCTGCAGTTCAGCAGGCAGACCGCCGGGATCACGCCGCCAGTGCAGTCGCGCGCGTACGGCTACATGGGGCTCGCGCTGTATGAGGCGGTCATCGGCGGCATGCCGGATTATCGCTCCGTCGCGAATCAGCTGCACGGCATCGGCGCGCTCCCCGTCGCCAACAACGGGATTCCGTATCAATGGCCATTGGTGGCGAACGCGGCGATGGCCGAGGTGATCCGCGGACTGTGGGGCGACCGCACGAATCGCGCTGCCGAGAACGTCGCCGCGCTCGACGCGCTCGAGGCACAGTTCGCGGCGCAGTACGGTGCCGGCCTGCCGCCGGGCATCGTCAGGCTGTCGAGCGATTTTGGGCACGAGGTCGGTGCCGCGGTGTTCGCGACGTCGAAGGACGACGGTGGCGACGCAGGCTACCTCACGAACTTCCCGGCCAGCTACGTGCCGCCACAGGGCGCAGGATTCTGGGTGCCGACTGCCGCCGGTCAGGTAGCGATGCAGCCGTTCTGGGGCACGACGATTCAGACCCTCGCGTTAGGCAGTGCCGCTGACTGCGATCCCGGTTCGCCGCCGGCGTACTCGGAGCAGCCGGGTTCGGCGTTCTACAACGAGCGCAGGGTGGATTATGAAGTCTCGAAGACGCTCACCACCGAGCAGACCACGATCGCCCGCTTCTGGGCGGACGGCGGCGGGACATTCGGCGGTCCAGGGCACGCGCTCGCGATCGTCAGTGAGGTATTGCAACAGCAGCACGCTGACCTCGCCCAGGCAGCAGAGGCGTACGCGCGGGCCGGCATCGCGAACGCCGACGCGCTCACCTCGATCTGGTGGGTGAAGTTCCACTACAACCTGATTCGGCCGGTCACGTACATCCAGCGGGTCGTCGATCCAACGTGGACGCCGCTGCTCCCGACGCCTCCGTTCCCGGAATACGTGTCGGCGCACTCGGCGCAGTCGACCGCGGTGATGGCGACGCTCGAGGCGCTGTTCGGCACGAACGTCGCCTTCGTCGATCACGCGCACGACGCGGATGGATTCGCGCCGCGTTGGTTTAATCGGATCCTCGCCGCCGCCCAGGAAGCGGGAATATCGAGGGTGTACGCCGGAATCTACCTCCCCTCGGGGAACGTCAACGGACAGGCGCTCGGCAGCTGTGTCGCGGAAAAGGTGGACGCACTGAACTGGCAGCGCTGATATCCAGGTAGCGCGATGAGTTGGATGCCGCCCGGTGTCGTCATGACGCCGAGCGGCATCGCCGTTTTCGGGGATCAGGCCGGGTGCAGCTCGGAACAGTTGACATAGGGCCGGGGGGTATGTACTATTATACCCTAGTGGGGTATACGATTCACGAGCGGTGCGCCGCCGCCACGGCGCGGCGCGGACTTACCGGGGAGGCTGATCCATGAGCCAGACAACTTTGAAGATCGACGGCATGAGCTGCGGGCACTGCGTGAACAGCGTGAAGAAAGCGCTGCAGAGCGTGGATGGCGTCACCGGCGAGCAGGTTGCGATCGGCAGCGCGACGGTCGAGTACGACCCACAGGTCGCCTCGCCCGAGAAGCTCGTGGACGCCGTCCGCGACGCCGGCTACACGGCAACGCCCGCTGCCTAACGCGGGACTGCGCTCGCCAACTGAAGCACGCAGCACATGAATGGCCGCCGACGCGAATTGCCGGCGGCCCGGGAGGGTGATCGAATGATGATCCACGGATCGGAGTGGATAGTGGTCGCGGCAGGCGTCGCCGCCATCGTCTGGGTGAACTGGTACTTCTTCATCGCCGGCCGCTCGCCTGCAGTCGCGACTGTCGCGTCGGCGAGTGATGCGGGGAGCCCCCAGGAGCAGGTCATAACGGTGGACGGCGGTTACAGCCCGGCCGTGGTGCGGGTGAAGGCGGGGCGCCCGGTGCGCCTCGTGTTCGATCGGCGCGACACCGGGAGCTGCTCGGAGGAAGTAGTCTTCCCCGCGTTCGGCGTCCGAAGGTTTCTCCCCACTGGAAAGAAAACCGTCGTCGAGGTCACGCCGCCAAAGGCCGGCCGCTACGACTTCACCTGCGGGATGAGCATGCTTCACGGCGCGCTCGTCGCCGAGGATTGAGGGCTGGATCATGACAAGCACAGAATCCATCCGGATCCCGGTCAGCGGGATGACCTGCGC